>CAYTVM010000332.1:0-2524 GCA_964441685.1 uncultured Atribacterota bacterium
GGTAGAGGCGCGAGCAATAATCAGTACCGATGATGAGATGAGCATCTTTGAATCGTCAGGAAAGGTATTCTCGCCGAAGTGTAAAGATAACAGCTCTAATCTTTATGCTGGGTTTATGGTTAAAAACCATAAGACTGTCATCAGAAATTGTACCCTGATTTCTGATGGAGCGCTATCTCATCTGATGAGAAAAATGGGAAAATATTTAATTGTTGGATTAATTCCGGGCAATTGATGAGTATAGCGCTTATCAATTGCCCTTTTTTATTATACTATTTAAAAATATTTTATAGAGCAAAATTCTATATTATCAAGGTAATCGATATAACAAATTTGTCTAACTATTACATAAGGAGAAATAAATGAATAAACAAAATACCGTAACTTCCCAAATAAATCGTGAGGGCTTTTCCCTAAATAAATCCGGAAATTTAGAATTTGACCGATGTGAACTTGAAAAGTTAGCCCAAAAATACGGAACCCCCTGTTATATTTTTTCTGAGAATATCATCAGAAAAAAATGCCGGGAATATATCACTGCTTTTTCCCGAAGAAATATCAATTTCGAAGTAAACTATGCTTGTAAGGCTTTCTTAGTTAAGGCTCTATGCAGCATCCTAAAAGAAGAAGGTCTGGGCCTGGATGTCGTTTCCGGGGGAGAGCTCTACACTGCCCTTTCAGCGGATTTTCCTCCAAAAAAAATATTTTTTAACGGGAACAATAAATCAAAAGAAGAAATAGCGTTTGCTCTTAAAGAAAAGATTGGTATCTTTATTGTAGATAATGAATACGAACTGGATGCAATTGAACAATTAGCTGAAAAATTAAATATGAAGGTTAAAATAATGCTTCGCGTAACACCAGGTGTTGATACTCATACCCATAAAAACATCCAGACTGGCCAGGTAGATTCAAAATTTGGAATTAGTATCAATAAAATTCCCGGTTTTATGAAAGAAGTTTTATCTAAGAAACACCTTATCTATGAGGGTATACATTGTCATATTGGTTCTCAAATTTTTGACTTATCTTCTTATGTTCTTGCCCTTGAAGAAATGGTAAAACTGATAAGAAAAATAAAAAGCCTCTGGGGGATAGATTCTCCAAACCTAGATTTAGGTGGAGGACTGGGAGTAAAGTATCTTGAATCTGATACGCCACCTTCTATTGAATATTTTGTAAACTTAATTGTAGATACTTTAGAAAAAGAAATAAGAAAAAATGATATACCTATGCCCAAAATCATCATTGAACCGGGAAGATCGATTATTGGAGAAGCAGGAATAACTATTTATACTATCGGTGCAATAAAGGAGATAACGGGCCTTAAAAAATATTTGATTGTCGACGGAGGTATGACCGATAATCCTCGGCCCATCCTTTATAATGCTAAATATGAGGCAGTTATTTTAGATAAAATTGATACCACTTCTAAAGAAATAGTAACTATAGCCGGAAAATGTTGCGAATCTGGAGATATCTTGATTAGAGATTTAAAACTTCCCATCGCTTCCATGGGTGATCTTCTGGTGGTATTCTCAACCGGAGCCTATCATCACTCTATGGCCAGCAATTATAATGGCTTGACAAAGCCGGCAGTCGTACTGGTAAATAATGGCGAATCCGATCTGATTGTAAAAAGAGAAACTTATGCCGACCTGGTAAAAAATGATAGGATGCCGGAATGGTTTATATAAAAAATAATATAAAGGTGATATTTATATGAGGATAATAGTAAAATTTGGCGGAACCAGTGTTCAGGACCCGGAAAGAATTAAAAAAGCCGCTCAATCAATCATTCAACAAGCAAAAAAAGGATATGAAATAGTAGCGGTTGTTTCAGCAATGGGCAATACCACTGATACATTAATTTCTTTACTTAAAGATTCGGTTAAAGATCGTATTGAGGACAAAGATTATGCGGACTTTATTTCTATGGGAGAGCGAATAAGTGCCAGAGTTCTTGCGGCTACTATTAAATCTATGGGATTTTCTTCGAAATATCTTGACCCCTCAGATCAGGATTTTCCTATTATAACCGATGCAAACTTTAATATAGCCAAAATACTTCCCGTTGAAAGTAAAGAAAAGTGTCAGGAAATAATTAAGCCATTATGCGCAAAAGGGATTATTCCTATAGTATGTGGTTTTTTAGGTAGAAGCTGTGAAGATGGAAGCATCACTACTCTTGGCCGGGGTGGAAGTGATATCACTGCTTTTGCCCTGGGAAACTTTTTGGAAGCGGATGAAGTCATCATCGTCACTGATGCAGTGGGCGTGCTGAGTGCTGATCCCCGGATAATAAAAGAACCGATAACCTTAAAGAAAATAAGCGTTGAAGAAATGGGAGTTCTTGCTGAAGGTGGGGCAAAAGTTCTACACCCACAGGCCTTAAAATATAAGACGGATAAGATGAAAGCAAAGATAATTCACTTTCAGAACGGAAACTTAGCCGCAGAAGGAACAGAAATAATAGGGGCTTTTAAAAGTAAATTAACTCTTTTCAAAGAAAAACTGACTATGT
>CAYTVM010000333.1:0-2519 GCA_964441685.1 uncultured Atribacterota bacterium
GCATCAGTTCGGTTATTTTAAGTTATTTGCCATTACCTCAATCAAGGAGAATAAGAAATATGATTAATATTATTTTATACCTATTGATTGGTTTATCTGCTGGAGTCCTCAGTGGATTAATTGGTATTGGTGGTGGAACCATTATTGTGCCGGCACTGATTTTTCTGTTTGGTCTCACACAACACCAGGCACAAGGAACAACATTGGCTTTATTAATCCCCCCAATTGGTTTGCTAGCTGCTTGGACCTATTATAAAAATGGATATGTAAATTTAACTATAGCAGTTTTTATTTGTTTGGGCTTTTTTATTGGCGGACTGGCAGGTGCAAAGTTAGCTGTAGGATTATCCAATGAAATACTAAAGAAGGTCTTTGGGTTTGTGTTACTTTTAATATCTTTATATATGATTTTTGGGAAAGGGAGCAATAGTGTATAACAGCAAGTTTTTGTTTCGCTTCGTGCACTCCAATTGTTTCGTATAACCTGATTCCGTTATTATTGGATATGGGGTGGTTTTATCATTTTGATATAATCTACCCCCTGGGATATAATAATCATTAGGAAAATTACTAAAATAGTCCAGTATTACAAAATTAATTTTAGTTGTTCTCTTTTCATCTCTCCTCAATATAAATGATCTATTAACCTATCTTAATTAGTTTTTTAGTAAATAGCTTTTGGTCATCTCATCCTCCGCGAACACCTGCCAAGAGTTTTTTTGCTTTGAATGAGAGGTCAAAATAATCAAAGGGCTGGATTTCTTAATTTAAAGTTTCTGTTCTTAAATTTTTAACAGATCCCAATTGCTTCTTCTAATTTATAGCAAATCTTTCTAGTTTCATCGCTCATACAAAAAGTTCGAAAATCGTCCTGTCTGGGGAGCTTGCTAATTCCAAGCCCTTTGGCATTTACTGAAGGGCTTTTTATTTTTGTAGAAAAAGAGGGATTTTCATAACTTATGTAGAATATAAAAATATCTAAAAGAGATAGTCGAAGTATTTGTAATCTTAAAATACTAAACTATATTAGAATTATCTGTAATGATGTGGATATTTTACTTTACTTTATTAGATGGTGTTTTTTAAATTATATTATAATAATAATGAAAGGATATTTTATGAACACAGCATCTATTATTAAGTCTAAGCCGATTGCTCCCTGTGGGATAAATTGTATGATTTGTAGAGGTTATTTGTTAAGAAAGAAAAATAAATGCTCCGGTTGTTGGGGTGATAATACAAATAAATCTAATTTATGTGTTAATTGTAAAATAAAAAATTGTGACAATCTCCTTAAGACTAAATCCAAATTTTGTTTTGAATGTGAAAAATTTCCTTGTTTAAGCATAAAACAATTAGATAAAAGATATAGAACAAAGTATAATATGAGTGCGTTAGAAAATCTTGAAAATATAAAAAAATTAGGTGTGAGGAAATTTGTTCAAAATGAAAAGATTAGATGGACTTGTCCTGAATGTGGAGGAATAATTTGTGTACATACAGGACATTGTTCTAATTGTGGGGAAAAGAGAAAATAATCGACATCTTACGTCACACATTTCAAACTTATTTTATAAATTTTTGAGGGCATTAACTAGAAGATAATCTCTATGGGAGTAGAAGTGTAATTTAATCAACTAAATTATAGGTATAAAATTGCTAAGGGTCAAATATTATAAATATTTTAAAAATTCTCACCTTTAGATCTTGCTTTAATATTGAAGAATCAACTGATTTAATCTAATATTCTCTATGGTCATATTTCCCTTAAAAGTTCTGAAGCTGACCAATAGAGGGAGCCAAGACATCCCCAGCCCTTCAGCATCCTGCTGAGGGGCTTTTTCAAGCAAAAAAGTAGGGTAGGAGTGTTATCTGTTTTATGGTCTTGCTTTGTTTTGAATGAACTGTTAACATGACTTAAAATTAGTAAATATAATTAAGATAAAATAAATAATAAGGTGAAAATTATGAGCAATAATTCTAGTTGGTATTCAAGGCTAAGAAAACCTTCATGGTCACCACCAGGTTGGCTTTTTGGTCTGGTTTGGGCGGTACTTTACATTATCATCGCTGTGACTTTTGGTACAGTGTTTTATAAAGCTTTCATCGGTCAATGGTCCTGGCTGGTAACCCTTCCTTTTGTTCTTAATCTCATTTTTAATTTTGCCTTTACTCCCTTGCAGTTTGGTTTGCAAAACAATCTTCTTGCCGCGATTGATATTGTATTGATTTTAGGAACTCTTGTTTGGGCTTTGGTTTTGGTCTGGTCTCATGCTCATTGGATTGTATATGCCAATATTCCCTATCTTCTTTGGGTCACTTTTGCAACCACATTGCAATTTGCCATCACCTATTTGAATTGGAAATAAATTATTTCATCTTTTTTACTAAGCTATTAGACTGGCTTATGCTTTATGTGTACTAATTTCGAGTAGTGTTTACACTTAGCTTAAAATAAATTGGTCATGCATGTGATCTTTCCTATAGAATATTAATATCCAAAAATATTCAAAAATAGG
>CAYTVM010000334.1:0-2513 GCA_964441685.1 uncultured Atribacterota bacterium
CCAGGCAGTGGGCATTTCTTTTTCATCAAGAACAAATTTAACTCTTTTCATTTTTCTATTTCTCCTTTTGAATTTAAAAAATTTAATTTTAATTAAAATAACTTTTTTGCTCTTTAGTAAATATTCCCTGCCCCCTGAGGGGCCAATTGTAAAATAAAAATATAAACATTCTTAACCTCCTCTCTATTGGTATCTCGTATGTATTAATTATCCGGACCCGGTTTGCCGGTTCAGGATTAGCTAACCAGTCATTAGCAAAATAGGCATATAACAGCAATAGTCAATAGTCACTACTTAGTGAAAACCGGGAATCAGAAATAAAAAAGCCCTCAATCCCCATTGATTCTAATGATAGGGACGGAGAGCTATTTTTTCCGCGGTGCCACCCTGATTGAACCTAACAGATTCATATAATTCAACATGAATATGATTATCTATCAGACTCCTCTTGATTAAACGTACGGGTATATAAACAAAAAACCTTTCATCTCTCCAAGAGACGAAAGGTTACTTCCGTGGTGCCACTCTAATAGGATTATCAATTTAGCTAAAGAAAATTTTTAGAAATCCTACTCTTTAAGAGTACGGGCAATATAAATTAATTATATACCGATACACTTTTCCTGGTCACGGTGGAAAAAGCCGTCAACACATACTTAGACCATTTAAGTCTTTTCAGTTTGAAGCTTGTGGGTCCATTTCGCAGATCCCTTAAAATTTTTATCGATTCTCACCATAAACGACTCTCTGTAAATTTGGTAACCTGCTACTTCTCCCACGCCTTGCTTTTAATTATTATTTTTGAAATTATAACATAGGTGTCAAGTCCAGTCAAGAAACTTTTGGGAATTAGGGTTCAATCTATTTCCAGTGAATCAAATCCTTAGAAGTGAAATTCCGGTACACTTGGTAAAAACTCATAGGTTTATTTCGATTTTTTTATTGTTTATTCTTTAGATAAAAGTTGATTATTCGGCTACTGTCAAACATACCTGCAGTATCCTATCCAGTTAGAAATTATTATTTTATTTCGTTATATATAAAATAATCAAAATCTGCATGTTTTCTCTTTCCTGACAAGTCCTGACATGCTACACCAACAAACATACCCGTAAATCCCAAGGGATCAGCCATTTCATCCGATAGGAATTTACTCTCAAGGTTGGGTCCTATTGGCTGCCAATTTTCTCGGTCAATTGAATAATGAAATTGGATAACCTTGTCGGCCATTTCAACAGAAAGATAAACTCTATCAGCTGTTACAATGATCTCCGGTGAAACCGGCATTTCCACTCGTCCTTCTTTAAAGATAATTATTCCTAAGGTGTTGCTACCCGATTGCTCATTCCTGCTCAGACGAAGGTAATACTGGTTTTTTTCGTTGTATCGGAGTATAAGACCGGCCATTTGTTGAAAATTATTCGGACTAAATTCAAGGCATGTTTCTGTGTAGAATCGGAAGTTCTGCACTCTCCGTGCGATTAAACTTTGTCGGAAAGTCGAGCTAATGGACTCCTGGCCATAAAGCCTTAGCCAGCCTGGCCTGGCTTCAAGAGAAATAAATTCATCCGCCGGAATTCTAAGAGAATGGTATTCCGGGGCAAGTTCTTTCTCTTTAAAATCATCATATTTCTTAACCGGAGAAACGACCTTCGACCCATCCTCAATATTGCTTTCCTTTCCCGAAAAAAATACCCTGTCTTCTGGAAAACCATTCACTGCATAAGGCCAGTCATCCTCTTTCCATATCAGCTTCTGCAAAGAGGTTTCTCTTCCAAGAGGACAGTAATATGTTTCTTGAAGAGGACGGGCACAAAGATGTGCTAAAATCCACTCATCCTCTGTCCAGGAACACATGCTCCCGTGACCTGCTTTTTGTAGTCCCTCATGAAGAGTTGTTGATATTATCCCCCCTGTTTTCATAGCTTGGTTAAAACCATTTCTATCTCTAACGCTGGTCATTATCGGATTCTGTGGATGGACCTCATAGGGACCCTCTAGGTTACGGCTGCGAGCAAGGGTCACGGCATGAGCGTAGGATGTTCCGCCCTCTGCAGTCATCAGATAGTACCAACCGTGGCGCTTATAGAGATGAGGCGCCTCTGTAAGCTCGATATCGGTACCACGAAAGATATTCTTAACCGGACCGACAAGCTTTTTTAAATCCGTATCGTATTCTTGAAGGAGAATTCCGGAAAAATGGTTTTTTCCAATACGATAATCCCACTGCATATTTAGAAGCCACTTGCGTCCATCATCATCATGAAAAAGAGAGGGGTCAAACCCGCTGCTATTCAGATATATTGAATTTGACCAAGGGCCTTTTATATCAGCTGCTACTGTAAGGTAATTGTGAGTATCCTTAAAGCCATCGTTACTGTTTCTACCAACCGAGCTAACCCAATGTCGAACATTGGTATAAATTAAATAAAAAAGATCGGCTTCCTTATCATAGCTAAGACAGGGTGCCCAAACGCCACAGGAGGATGGGTTTCCTGCCATATCCAAAAGTG
>CAYTVM010000335.1:0-2511 GCA_964441685.1 uncultured Atribacterota bacterium
AATCATTTTTACTTTTTCAGATAAATAAGGTATAATTTTAATAATTAGCGTATAGAAATACTGTGGTACATAGCAAGTAATTAGTGACAAATTACGAGTGACAACAAGTTTCAAATACATTGAGCAGAAGCCAGAATAAAATCGTATCTACTATTGCGTCAGTAGTAAACTAAAAACTTAAAGCTGAAAGGGAAAAACTATAATTCAAAATTTAAAACTATTTCTTTAATTTTAAATTTTAGTTTCGCGTTTTTAACTTTATATACACTTTACCCTCTGATACTATTCGCTAACGACTTACTTGATTGGCCAATTGGAGAATTGGTCAATTGGCAAATTAAAGCAAAGGTGACTTAATGGCTAAAAAAACTAATTTTCTTTTAAATGAAAAACTTTTATTAAAATTTTTTTATATCATTATTGTTTCGGCAGTAATGATTAGTTTTTTTTATAATATCCAGAATGTTCAGGCTTTTGATGGAAAAATAAGCATTTTATATTTTGATAATCGTACCGAACAGCCAAGCTGGGATTGGTTGAGTAAAGGTTTTACTGACATGCTTATAGAGGATCTTTCTCAAGTTGATACCCTTGTTTCTTCTTCCCGTCAAGATATAGAAGAATTATACTATAAATATGACTTATCCCCTGTTTCAGGAGAGATAGATAAATCTCTATTAATCCAATTTATTGATAATCTAAATACCGAGTTAATATTTTTTGGGGAATTCTATCTTTCTTCTGCCACTGCTTTAAATTTAGGTCTTAAAAAATACGATAGTTCTACTGGAGAAATTACCGCTTTTCGAGATTTTATCGCGGAAAATACAGATATTGTTAACTTAAAAGATAAAGTAGTTTCATTTATTTTGAAAGAGCTGAATGTTGAATTACCAATACAAGATGAAGATAAATCACAAGAAATTCCCACTGCCTCTCTTGATGCTCTAAGTAATTACAATAAATGTCTTGATTTAATGGACAAAGCCATTATTGAATATGAAGGTATTGATTATCCCAGTAAAAAGTTATGGGCTGAGGCTATAGAATATGGAGAAAAAGCAGTGGCAGAAGACCCCAAGTTTGCTGAGGCTTATTATCTTTTAGCGGAGATTTATAACAGAACCCATTGGACTGTTAGAGAAGTAAATAGTCTGAATAGTTTTATCCAACTGGTAGAAGATAATCAATTGAAGAGTAAAGATATTTATAAAAAAGCTTCCCAGGCATATTTTAGATTAGGATATGCATTTTATTCTAAGGGTGAACATGAACAGGCGATTAAATATTTTATTTCTTCTACAAAATATGATCCTGATTTATTAGAAGCACATCTCTATCTGGTTCAGATATATTACGAAATAGGAGAAATAGGTCTTTCGCTTGATGAGAGTGAAGAAGTTTTAAGAATAGATCCTCAGAATAAAGAAATATCCTGGTTTATAAAAAAGAATGAACAGTCTCAGAAATATGGCCGGAAAGCTTATGAAAGTTACGAAAGAGGCTTTCTATCTTATAAAAATGGTAATTTTGAAGAAGCAATAAGGTATTTCAAATTATCTATTCTGGCAAATACTAGTTTTAAAGAGCCTCATTATTATTTGGCTTTAAGCTATTATCAAATAGGAGATCTGGATAATTCTATTTCCCAATGGGAAGAAGTTATCAAGATAGATTCTTTTGATAATACCGCCCAGCATTTTTTAAATAATTGCTTAGAAGAGAAAGAATACGGGAGAAATACATTAAAGCATTTCAATGCTGGCTATGATTATTATTTAAAGGGTGAATACGGTAAGGCCATCGAAGAATTTAATAAGTCTTTAGATTATAATCCTAATTATGAAAAGGCGCGTCAATTTCTTTCCCGATCATATTATCAGCTTGATCAAATGGATAAATACCGCGAAGAAATAAAAAAAGTGACTGAGTTGAAGGGCAGTGGTGAAGAAGAAAAGGCCGAAGACCATTATAAATTAGGTTATGAGTTCTATTCTTTGGAAAATTATATGGTGGCTATCGAAGAATTAAAAAGATCCCTGGAAATAAAAAGTGATTATCCCTATGCCCGCTATCTATTGGCTGAATGTTATTTCCAGCTGAAAGAATATAAGTTGGCACAGGTAGAGTACGAGAAGGTAGTCACCGATTCGGAAATAAACGAGTATACCGATGATGCCATCTGGGGGAGTGGGTGGTGTTATTATATATTAGAGCAATATGGTGAAGCAGCCAAGAGGTTTTCGAAATTATTAAATGATTTTCCTGATAGTGATTTAGCCTTGCAAGCTAATCATAAATTGGGCAAATCCTATTTTCAGGAGAATAATTATGTAGATACAATCAAGGTATACCGTGAATTTTTGGAGAAATATTCCGAATATCAAGGGGAAGAGACAGAAGAAGTGTATTATTTGTTGGGTCAAGCTTACTTCAGGTCTGGAAAATACGCCGAAGCAGAAGAAGTATTTAATAATTTATTATTTTTCTTTCCGGGATTTGAATTGGCTT
>CAYTVM010000336.1:0-2471 GCA_964441685.1 uncultured Atribacterota bacterium
TATTGTTAGCTATTTTATATATTTTTTTAGGAATAGGTGTATTTTTTAATTGTTTAGGTTCAATAGGTCTTCTTAGATTTCCTGATGTTTACACCAGACTTCATGCTGCAACTAAAGCAACAACTTTCGGCTCCATCTTTACTTCTATGGCAGTGATTGTTTATAGTTTTTCTCGTTGGAATATTAGCGGAGATTCTAAATTTAGAGTCCTTGCTCTCCATACTATTGTGGCATTGGTTTGTTTAATCATTACCAACCCAACAGGGGCACACGCTATTGCCCGAGCGGCTCACCGTAGTGGCGTAATGCCTAAACAAGTAGTCATTGACGAATTAAAGGAGGCAAAATTAAAATGAGTTCCATTGTTGAGATAATCCATATTTCTACCTTAGTAATGATGATAATTGCTGGCTTTTTGGCAGTCGTTTTTAAGAAATTATTACCCTCAATAGTCGCTTTATCGGTAGCGAGCTTACTTCTTTCATTAGAATTTTACCTTTTACATGCTCCCGACGTAGCTATAGCAGAAGCGGCTATAGGAGCAGGATTGACTATGGCAATATTTATTTTTGCTTTTAGAGGGACTAGATAGGAGGAGGATAAAATGAAAAAAATAATTTTCGGTATCGCCTTTATAATATTCTTTTCTTTCTTGATAGTTAGCGCTATAAACATGAGAACATTCGGAGAACCTACTATTAGCCAGATGGATGATTACTTTATTAAAAATGCTCAAAGCGAGACCGGGGCAAACAATGTAGTCACTTCCATCGTCTTTGACTATAGAGGATTTGATACTTTAGGGGAAGCTACAGTTCTTTTTACCGCAGTAGTGGGACTTGTAGCTCTGTTCAGGGGGGTTAAGAAATGAAAGAAATGTCTAGGATAGTAAAGACAGTTACTAATTTTGTTTATGGTTTTATTATTGTTTTTGGTTTTTATATTATAGCACACGGTCACCTTACTCCAGGAGGAGGTTTTCAAGGAGGTGCTGTAGTGGGCTCTGCTTTTGCTTTATTATTAGTATCTTATGGCAGTTTGAATTCCAAGAAATTTCTCGAAAAGGATATTTTCTCGCTCTTTGAAGGCTTTGGCTTAATTTTGTTTATCGTATTAGGTTTTTCAGGATTAGGAATCACTTTTTTTTATAACTTCTTAGCCAACAGTGGGGGTTGGTTTGGTAATGCTGCTGTAATCGGTGTTAATCCAGGTGATATGAATACTGGAGGAGTAATTCCCCTGATGAATATTGCTGTTGGATTAGAAGTTTTATCTGCCTTTGGGGTTATTATTATAACCATGGCTAGGGGAGCGGAATTTACCAAGAAGAAGGAGAATTCATAAAATGATAGGTAATTTACCTTATGTTGCAGTCGTAATGTTTGTTGGATTAGGAATTTATACTCTTATGTTTAAGAGAAATCTAATAAAAATTGCGATTGGTATTTGTTTGATTGAAAATGGCGTAAATCTATTTTTAATTACTCTAGGTTACAGAAAAGGAGCAATTGCCCCGATATATACTCAGGCACCCTCCGGACAAGCAATGGTCTTGCCAACTCCTCAAGCATTGACCCTTACCAGTATAGTGATAGGTATCGCCACTACTGCCCTTATATTATCGGTTGCTATGATGATTTATAAACACTATGGTACTTTAGATACTGAAAAGGTAAGGAGGTTGAGAGGATGAATCTGGCGAACCATATTCCAATATTAATAATAGCTATCCCCCTATTGGCAGCTTTTTTAGTACCGCTTATCACTCGGATAAATAAAAAATCTTCGGGGATTCTTACTACCCTTGCCTTAAGTGTAAGTTTACTTTTAACCATTTTATTAGCGGTTAAAATATTAACAGTTGGTCCCCAAGTTTATGTTTTTGGTGCAACATCTCCATCTCTGGTTTTGCCTTCTGGCTTAAAATTTCCAATTCGGATTATGCTTGAAATAGATGCAATGAGTATATTTATGGGCTTAATTACTGCGATTGTTTCTTTTTTAGGGGCGGTCTATTCTTTATCTTTTACAGAAAAATATGATGGAGTAGATAAATATTATTCCCTTTTATTGCTTTTAACTGTGGGCATGTTTGGCATGGAGCTTACCGGAGATATATTTAACTTCTTTGTATTCCTGGAAATTGCTTCTATAGCTTCTGTCGCTCTAATTTCTTTCAGAGGAATTGATTTTGGTGAACCAGCAGAAGCAGGTTTTAAATATATGATAGTCAGTTCAATATCTGCTCTAATGGTTTTATTTGCAATAGGAATATTTTATGGGCAATATGATCTTCTTAATTTTGCAGCCTTAGCAAGCGTGATTAAATACTCTCAATTGGACAAGATTGCCTTAGGCCTTTTAATACCAGTGTTGGCTATGAAAGCGGGCACTGTACCGATGCATATGTGGACACCGGATGCTTATTCGGAAGCACCTGCACCAATCACCATGATATTGGTTGCTGCTAG
>CAYTVM010000337.1:0-2464 GCA_964441685.1 uncultured Atribacterota bacterium
AAACCAAAACTCCATTATCAGCTAAATGATTCTTATGAATATCATAACTTCTTTGTTCAAGAACAACTATGAGATCTGCCTTCATATAATGACTATAAATCTTTGAAGTAGAAGTGCTGACGACAGAAAAATTATGACCACCACGTATAAGGCTAGGGTAATCATTCATCTGAAAAACTTCACGTTTGAGATCAGCAAAAAAGTTAGCAGCAACAAGTCCTGCTTTTTTTGTACCCTGACCTGCTTTTCCTCCAATAATGTAGGTGAAAACATCTTTCTTCATAAGCTTTTTAACTCCCTAAAATTTTATTATATCCCAGCGGTCCAACCACCATCAATAACAAGAGCATGACCTGTCATATAATCAGATGCTTTTGAAGCAAGATAAACGACTGTTCCGACTAGTTCATCAGGTTTTGCAGGCCGACCAAGTGGTACCTTATTTTTAATCATATCTTTGAATTGTTTATCTTTTAGATAAGAATCAGTCATATCTGTTGCAAAAACACCAGGACAAATTGCGTTCACACGGACGTTATGTTTTCCCCATTCTACAGCAAGAGTTTTTGTCATTAAAATAACACCTGCTTTACTAGCACTATAAGGAACAGAAGAAGCATAACCACCAAGACCTGCGATACTAGCGATATTTATGATGCTGCCCGTTTTCTGTTTAATCATTTCTCTACCAACCGCTTGTGCACAAAGAAACTGACCTGTAAGATTTACTTGTAAAACTTTATCCCAGTCGTCTTTATCTATTACCTCAGCATCGCCAGTTCGAAGTATACCTGCGTTATTTACAAGAATGTCGATATTACCAAATTTATCTCGTATTTTTTTAACCATTGCTTCGATATCTGATTTATTACTAACATCAACTACTAACCCTAATGATTCTCGATTAAGTTTTTTAATTTCGCTAACTGTTTCTGATGTATCTAAAATATCAGTAACAACAACATCAGCTCCTGCTTTTGCAAGACCAATAGCCATGGCTTTTCCAAGGCCTCGACTAGCTCCTGTAACTACAGCGGTTTTTCCCTCTAAATCAAATAAATCATTCTTCATCTTTGTATACCTCTAATTTTTCTTATTCCACTTTAATTTGTTTAGAAGACTGCCAGAGACCATGAATATTACATAATGCCAAAGCAAGAATGGTTCCAGGTTTACTAGTTTTAAAATATGTTGTCACCACATGGTTAGTATATACAGTACTTTTATTTGGGCCATCAACACTTTCACCATGGGCATTAAACTCATAATGGCCAATATGATAAGGGAATTTTTCACCGGCAGGATGGAAATACAAATCAATCCAACGAATATGATGCTCAGTTGTATTAGGATGAGCAATTTCCTTTCCCAGCCCTACTTTTACATCAAACATTTCATCCTTTAAAACTTCATCCGGACAATCAATAACTGGGACATGCTTTTCTTTCTTCCAATCAGCTTCTTGTATTAAACTTCCTATTTTTTCTCCCATTTTTGTTTCCATATTTTTCACCTACAATTTTTAAACTAAACCATGAACAGTATCAGCGCATCCTTTGCAGATATTCTTCATCTCTCCCTTTATCTCAAACTCATGGATATCATCAAAACCATGCTCTTCACCACACACACAACAAAGATATAGATCTCCTTCAGTGTTTGATTCTCGTGTTGGGCAACCTCGCTCATGAGTATGGACGTCAGTTCCATCTTTCTTTTTATATTCTTTAACTATTATGTGTTTTCTTCCATCTTTACATTTTGTCATAATTTTTCTACCTCCATTTTTACTATTAATTTAATTTTTTAAATTGATCTTTAGTTGCTCCACAAACAGGACAAACCCAGTCAGCTGGCAAATCTTCAAAGCTTGTGCCAGGTTTTATTCCACTATCAGGGTCGCCTTTTTTTGAGTCATATATATAACCACAAACCAAACATTCCCGTCTACCCATCAACAATCACATCCATATTTAACGAATCATCATAACAGGTGAGCTAGAATGATGTAAAACCTTCTGGCAGACACTACCCATTAGAATTTCTTTAAGCGCAGATTTTCCTTTACAACCCATGACAATCAGATCATTTTTACCAGCTTCTTTGATGATCTCCTGATCAGGATAACCCATAGCAAGTTTCGTTTTAACATTAACACCTATCGTAGAGCCCATTTTTTTTACTTTATCAAGATATGAACGTCCCTCTTTTTTCATCAGAGTAATTGCATCTGGATACATTGTACTAAGTTCAGGATAAACTGCATCTGGTTCTTGTATAACATAAAGAGCAATAACATCAACACCAGTATTTTTTGCAAGATCAATCGCTTTCTTAGCAACCTGTTTAGAAATCTTAGATCCATCAACAGCAGCAATTATTCTTTTAAAATCCTTATTCTTTGATTTATTTTTTTGATTTTTTTTCATATCAAATTACACTCCAAATTATTTAAAAATATCAA
>CAYTVM010000338.1:0-2431 GCA_964441685.1 uncultured Atribacterota bacterium
AAAGGCGTGAGAGGAAAGCTGTAAATGGCAAGTGAATTTACCCATTATCTGGAAAGTACTTTTACCCATATAATGGAAAACAAAAATACCCATTAATTATTAGTATGGTTAGTACCTCCTTTTATTTTATTTTTTAATCTATAAGAATCACCTTTAAGGTTAATTATTTTACCATGATGAAGCAGTCTATCAAGCAATGCGGTTGTCATTACTTCATCTCCCATCATTTCAGCCCATTCTTCAAAACTTTTATTTGAAGTTATTATGATAGATGATTTTTCATATAATTGACTGATTAAATTAAAGAATAGATTAGCCTCTTTTCTATCGATTGGAGTATAACCAATTTCATCAATGATAATTAAGTTACTCTTTAGTATTCTTTTTATTCTGAACTCTGCTGTTCTTTGTATTTCACTCAATTTTAATAATTTCATTAGATTGGTCACTCTTTCAAAACACACGGTGTATCCTTTCTCTACAGCAATGATGCCAAAAGCAATAGCTAAATGAGTTTTGCCAATTCCCGGAGGACCAAAAAATAATAAGTTTTCCTGTTTGTCTATCCAACGGCAATCACACATATTAACTACTTCTGATTTGCAAATACCTTTAATCAAATTATAGTCAAAATTATCCAGTCTTTTTTCAATTGGAAAATGTGCACCGCTCATATTTCTTTTTATTTTTCTCAGTCTTTTATTTTCTATTTCTGCATGTAATAAATTATTTAAAAAAGTTATATATGAATGTTTTTGTCTTTCAGCATCATTTATCATTTCATCCAATCTTGATAAGATCCCTTTCATATTAAGGATCCCCAATAAATTTATTGTTGTCTCATAGACTTTCATTTGCAGACTCCGTTAAAAAAGATTTGTAGAATCCAATATCTCTGTTTTGCACATTAACTCTTTCAAGATTATTTTTTAAATATTCAAGTGGAATCTCTGTCACTTTTTTGGATTCTTCATACATAGAAAAATATTTGTAAGTATCATTCAAATTAGATATAGTATGTGTTTTATTTTCCAGACAATATTCCAATGCTTTATCTAATATATCCGGATATACTTCATTATCAGAAAAGTATTTTATGGCATCAAGGCATTGATCCCTAATGTATCTGGGTAATTCTTTAAAGTTTTTTTGAATAAATATTTTCCATTTGTCTAAAGAGAATAATTCAATTACTTTTGATTTTAATTCTTTTGAAGATTTCTCTTTATCCCTGAAATGTTCACGATCAATAACTCTTTCACCGGGAATAAGAGATAAATAATGACTGCATATTTCTTTACCTGTAATAACATCAAATATATAAATATTTGTTTTTGTTTGATAAACTTCAACAACTTTGCTTCTATACATGGTTGGAACTGAATAAAGGCTCGCATTTATCGATACAAAAGAATGCTCATTTACATTTCTCTGTTCTCTGCCTATGAATGTGTCTTTTCTGAATATTGAGTTTGTTAAGGGTTTAAGATGTTTTCTTTCATGTATTATTTCTTCTGCCGGTATTTTTTTAGTTGCCTGGTTTATCTTTCCATTGCCTCTCCGGGTTAACCACTTTTTTAATCTTTCTTTTGCTTCTTCTAAGTCATTAAAATATCTAGGCTGGAGAAAATTATATTTTACGAACTTTATGACATTCTCAATTTTACCCTTACTTTCAGGATCGCTTTTTCTGCATACATACATTTTTAATCCCATTTCATCCAGGAAATATCCAAACTCTTTAGTATAAATAATATCACCATGATTTTCACTGACAACCATTGTAGAGTCCTGATCAATTACCAGTTCTTCAACATTTCCCTGAAAAAAATCAAAAGCATCCAATATGTTTAGTATTACATCAATAGTTTTAAAAGGTTTATCCTGAAAACTTACATATTTAAATCTGCTGGATGACAATACAGCTGCAAATATATAAAGCTTTAATCCATTTTTTGTTTTATCAACTCCAAAATCCAGCTGCATTTGTTTCCCGTAAGGTAATTCAGGTACCTTTGTGTATAATCTAATTGAATTATTTAATCTTAACTGATTAGTTTTTATTAAATAATTAATGTAGTTTCTTAATGTTTTTTCCGAATATAATAACTCTCCAAACTTTTCTTCCAGATAGTCAAATACAGCTGTCATGTTGAGTTTTTTAAAATTATTAATTTTATAAACTTCAATAATATGTTTTTTGTATTTATCAAAACTTTTTTCTTTTTCTAATATTGATTTTAAATAATTTTTATATTTCGGCTCAGACATTTTATAATATTTTGAGATGGTCTTCCTTGAGATAGACAATCTTGTGGATATTTCTGAAATAGAATATCCCTGTCTTTGAAGTGTTTTTATTTTATCAAACATAATTTGTTTAACCATTTTTACTCCTGTAATCTGTTCTTACAGAAGTAATCGACTAATA
>CAYTVM010000339.1:0-2426 GCA_964441685.1 uncultured Atribacterota bacterium
TTACTCTTTTTCGGTACTCTATTTCATTAATCATATTCGCACAAGGTGCGGAACACAAGCCAATTTGGTAATCTAAGCAAACTTTCGTCTTCTTTAAATCTTTTTTTCTGCATCCCCGTATTTTAAAAACCTGCCTCAGTAATTTTATAACAACTCGTGTGGCATTTGTATCTACAAAAGGACCAAAATATAAAGCTTCTCCTTCTTTTATCTTTCGATTTATCTTTCTGTAAAATAATATTTGAGGAAAATCTCTCTCTAAAGTAATTTTAATATAAGGATAGCTTTTATCATCTTTCGATTGAGTATTATAGTAAGGACTGTTGCTTTTAATCATTTTACTTTCTAAGATAAGTGCTTCTATTTCAGAAGAAGTGAGGATGTATTCAACATTTGCTATCTCTTTTATCATCTTATTTATTTTTGGAGATTGTTGGGAAGAATTAGTGAAATAAGAAGATACTCTATTTTTCAGGGAATTAGCTTTTCCTACATATATTACCATTCCTTTTTTATCTTTAAAAAAATAGACGCCACTTGTTTCAGGTAATTTATTTATCTTTAATTTAATATTCATAGTTCATCTCTCTAATAAAATAATAATCGTATCTTGTATAAATTAGAGTGTAGCGTTTAGCATAGAGAATAACTCATATCTCGTGAATCGTATCTCGATAAAAATAGAATTCATAAACCAAATTAGTAATAGTCTATAGTAATAAATTTAGAATCCGGGAGTTAGAATTCAGAATAAGGTTAGTCTAAGTTAAAAAGGTAAAAATTACGGAATCTTTACTCGATACTGGATACTATAATATTATTATATGCAAATACTACCCGCTCTACGCTATACTATAAACTAACGACTATTCACTGTTCACTAACGACTAGTTTAATACTTTTTTTAAAAATTCTCCAGTAAACGAATTCTTATTGTACGCTATTTCTTCAGGAGTTCCCACAGCTACAACTCTTCCACCCTCTTCTCCCCCTCCCGGACCAAGATCAATAACATAATCTGCTGATTTTATGACTTCTAAGTTATGCTCAATGACCATCACTGTATTCCCGGAGACTACTAACCTATCCAAAACGTTTAGTAATTTCTTTACATCATCAAAATGCAGACCAGTGGTAGGTTCGTCTAAAAGATAAGCAGTTCTTCCTGTACTTTTGATACTTAGCTCTTTAGCCAATTTCACTCTTTGCGCTTCCCCACCGGATATAGTGGTGGCGGATTGTCCTAATTTGATATATCCTAATCCTACATCATATAAAGTTTGTAATTTTCTTTTTACCATAGGGACTGCTGCAAAAAATTCCAGAGCCTCTTCAACAGTCATATCTAACACCTGAGCTATATTTTTACTCTTATATTTTATATCTAAAGTTTCACGATTGAACCTTTGGCCTTTACAAATTTCACATGGTATATAAACATCAGGTAAAAAATACATTTCAATCTTTACTATCCCTCCACCCTGACAGGCCTCACATCTTCCACCTTTTACATTAAAGCTAAATCTGCCCGCCTTATAACCTCTAATTTTAGCTTCTTTTATCCTGGAAAATATTTCTCTAATCGGAGAAAAGGCACCGGTGTAAGTGGCAGGATTAGAGCGAGAAGTTCTACCTATAGGTGATTGATCAATAATGATTACTTTATCGATATTTTCTATTCCTTCAATTTTATCATAATCGCCAGGACGAACTCTGCTCTGATATATTTCCTTGATTAAAGCTTTATACAAGGTCTCCTCTATCAAAGTACTTTTCCCGGACCCAGATACTCCAGTAATACAAGTAAGCGTACCTAATGGAATAGACACATCAATATTTTTTAAATTGAACTGGCGAGCTCCGTAAATCTTTAAATATTTTCCATTACCCTTTCTTCTTATGGAGGGTATATTAATTTTAGTGAAGTGACTCAGATATTTTCCAGTAATAGATTTCTTATTTTCTATTATATCTTTGCAGCTCCCATTTGCTACTAAATATCCTCCATGTACACCTGCTCCCGGACCAAGATCTACAATATAATCTGCAATTCTCATCGTAGTTTCATCATGTTCAATGACTATCACTGTGTTCCCTAAATCTCTCAGCTTTATAAGAGTTTTTAAAAGTTTAGAATTATCTTTTTGATGTAAACCAATACTCGGTTCATCTAAAATATAAAGTACTCCGGTTAAACTCGAGCCAATCTGGGTAGCTAAACGAATTCGCTGATTTTCTCCTCCTGCTAATGTAGATGATGAACGAGATAAGGTTAGATAATATAAACCTACATTAATTAAAAAACTTAATCTATTTTTTATTTCTTTTAAAATTTGGCCTGCAATAACTCTTCTTCTTTCGTCTAATTTTATTTTTTCAAAAAAATTATAATTCCATTTGATAGATTTTTCAGTAATATCCGCTAT
>CAYTVM010000340.1:0-2420 GCA_964441685.1 uncultured Atribacterota bacterium
CGACCGTAAGTGAGTTTCCCTTCTTTTTCTATTACTTTAAAATCCATCCATGATTTTGTAAAAGTATGTGTTTTGATCCGGTAAATAAAATGAATCGTTGCCCCAAGAATTAAAATAATTGAAAACCAAATCATTGTTTTTAATATGCCGGAAATATAAAAAATGATGATTAAACTTCCCAAAAGCACAAATATTTTTGTGATTTTCCACCAGGCAGGTTGCAGAGTATGTTTTTTAATAAAATTGATATCTTTTTTTATTTCTTCAATAATCATTATCATGGCTCCGTTAAATTCTATCCGTAAGGGTACTGATTTCCTTACTCTCGTCGATTGATATCACCGAAAAACTATTTTCTTTATTGATTGATTTTTCTTTAATTTTATTAAATTCATTGATTATGACTTTTAATTTTTTTTCCATTATCCGCCACACATAACAATAAATAATTTTAATTCACAGGATTGTTCAATCAAATATAATTTGTTCACATTTTTTTTACCGTCTATGAGCATATAGCCTAAAAAAAGCATGTTAATTTTATTATCTTTTAATACCCGGACAACAGTGACCGGCTGTTCATATTCTAAATCAAAGACATGGGTGTTACCCTTCATTGATTGGTTATTGCTTAATAGCTTTGGTACGATTAATTTTATTTTAATCATCATTCTATCCTTTCCTTATTACAATATTTATATTTACAATCATATATATATATATATATGATTTTATTTTATTACAAAAAAAGCTTTGTGGCCAGATCAGCATAACATATTCTGTTTAATTGTCTATATACTTATTGTACGAGGTCTTGAAATGAAACATTTTCCATCAATAATTACCTGTTGTTAAAAATGTGTCATTTCAAGATCTGACTCTCTTTTGCACTCCTACTTAGATATTTTCAGTAAAGGAAGCTATTTTAGCATCAAAAACAGAATCATCCTTTAGCTCTTTTGTACATATCCCCATGAGGGAAATAAATTCTTTATCAAGAAGGTTCTTTGCCTCTTCAAAGATCTTTTCCTGGTTTGAGCTACCTGAGGTCGCAAAAAAGGCCACCGACTTGATATCGGCCTTGTATTTATTTAAATAAGTCCTTATTGCCGGAGCCATATTTCCTGCCCACAAAGGACTTCCGACAATTATAAGATCATACTTAGAGGGGTCTTTTTTAATTTCATTGATTTTAGTCTCCTTCCTCATAAGTGCATCTCTGCCTCCTATAAGAAAACCACATATCCCTGAACGTTTCTTCATATCAATGATCTCTTCCATATCTGCACCAAGCTTTTTCGTAATATATTCGGCTGCTTTTTTTGTAGCCCCTGTTCTTGAGTAATAGACAACAAGAATATTACGAGACTTTTCACTTACTGTATTTTCAATATTTTCCATAAAAACTTCCTTTCTTTCTATTGCTTGATTCAATAAAAGCCTTCCCTATAACAAGAAGACTCATTTATTGTTAGATTTATTATTTCACTTCTTGTAAAAATAAACAATACAAATAGACATATCCGTTTTTTTTCTTTGGTTTAATTTCCCTTTTTAAAAGATCTTACTTTATGTCTTTTTATTATGATAATTAAAGTTTCAACCATCCGGAATCTTTCATCTTAATCTCCTCCATCTGAATTTATGGCACGCCCTCTGCTTTAAGCCGGTGTTATACGGTATTTATATCTTTAGCTACTTTTTTTCCTAATTCATATGCTTTCTCCATATATTCATTTTTCTCTTTTACCTCTCCCCTTCGTGTCATCCCCGGAGTTATTATTTTCCCAATTAATTTCACGCTTAAAAAGTTTAAGCTATGTTCAAAAAATGATACTACTGGAGCAACAGTTTTATCATCCTCTTCTTCAAACGGAACTACTATAACCGCCAATTTATCCTTTATCTTTTTTCTATTTTTAGGACCATTGAAATAGACGAAACGATCGATAAATCCTTTCATCAAAGCCGTTGGTCCATACCAATATACTGGCGTTCCAAAGACGATAACATCACTTTCTATAATCTTTTGATAAAGATTACTCATATCATCCCTTTTTACACATCTTTCACTCTCCCAGCAAACATGGCAACCGTTGCATTCTTTTATACTTAAATCGTTAAGAAAAATAGCATCTGTTGACATGCCTTCATTGTTTGCTCCTTCCAGGATTTTTGAAACCAGTATATGTGTATTCCCATTTCTTCGAGGGCTTCCAATAACCCCCAGTATCTTTTTCATGATTACACCTTCCTATATATACTAATAAATTATCTTAACATGAATGATATATAACGTCTAGATTTTGAGAAGTTTTTCTCGAAGATAATTTGAGGTCAAAGGCGATTTCAATGGCTTTATTTTTTTTACAATAGCAATGAATCTTCTGGATAGAAGATATCTATTTTAGGGGAACCTT
>CAYTVM010000341.1:0-2369 GCA_964441685.1 uncultured Atribacterota bacterium
AACAACAAACTTTTCCTTTGGTCATTAAGGCAGATGGATTGGCAGCCGGGAAAGGCGTATTTATTATAAAGAATTTGCTTGAAGCGAGAGATGCCCTAAATGCACTGATGGAGGAAAAAAAATTTGGAGAAGCCGGCAGGCAGGTCATTATAGAGGAATTTTTAGAAGGAGAAGAGGTATCGATTTTAGCATTTTGTGATGGGAAAACGGTGGTACCCATGGTTTCCTCTCAGGACCACAAAAAGATATTTGATAATGACCTGGGGCCCAATACCGGTGGGATGGGAGCTTATTCCCCGGTACCCTTTTATCCTGATGAGTTTGAAAAGAGAGTTTTAGAAGAGATTTTAAAACCTACTGTAAAAGGTTTGCAGAATGAAGGGAAAGAGTATAAAGGAGTCCTTTATGCTGGATTGATATTAACCAAAGAAGGTCCTAAAGTTTTAGAATTTAATGCCCGCTTTGGTGACCCGGAGACTCAAGTCATATTACCGAGATTAAAAACAGATTTAATCGATATATTGAATGCAGTCATCGACAGCACGCTTCATAAGATCAATATCGAATGGGAAGATAATGCTGTAGTATGTGTGGTGGTGGCTTCCGGGGGATATCCGGAGAAGTATCAGAAAGGAAAAGTAATTAACGGTTTGGATAAATTGGAAAAAATGAAAAATATGATAGCCTTTCATGCCGGCACCAAATTTCAAGAAGGCAGGGTCGTTACTTCAGGAGGAAGAGTTCTGGGGATAACTGCCTGGGATGAAACGATATCTAAAGCAAAAGAGAAGGCATATAAAGGAATAGAAGAAATTTATTTTGAAGATATGTATTACCGAAAAGATATTGCCACCAAGGCTATAAAGGAGAAAAACAAATGACCAAAATAAAACGCGCTTTAATCAGCGTATCCGATAAAGAAGGATTGATTGATTTTGCTAGAGGCTTGGAAAAATCAGGCATCGAAATTATTTCTACCGGAGGAACGGCTCGGCTATTAAAAGATGCCCAGATTAAAGTGAAATTAATTTCCGAAGTAACCAATTTTCCGGAGATATTGGATGGCAGGGTCAAGACGCTTCACCCTTTGATTTTCGGAGGGTTATTAGCGAAAAGTGATAATTCCCTGCATCAAGAGCAGATAGCGGCTCAGCAGATAGAACCAATAGGCCTGGTAGTGGTAAATTTATACCCTTTTCAAAAGACAATTTCTAAAGAAGAGGTAAAATTGGAAGAAGCCATCGAGAATATTGATATTGGCGGACCTTCACTTTTAAGGGCATCAGCCAAGAACTATCCAGATGTCGCTGTCGTCATAAATCCCCGGGATTATCCTATCATCTTGGAAGAATTAGAGAAAAATCAGGGAGAAATATCTTTAGAGACTAAAAAGAGATTAGCGACCGAGGTATTTGAACATACTTCATTTTATGATAGTATTATTTCTCAATATTTAAGAAAAAATTTGCTGAAAAGTTCGGCTTCTTTCCCCCATACACTTAATTTACCGGGTGAAAAAGTTTCAGACCTGCGTTATGGAGAAAATCCCCATCAATCTGCTTCTTTCTACAAAGAAGTATTGCTAAAAGAGGCCAATCTGGGAGATGCAGTACAATTGGGAGGCAAAGAATTATCTTTTAACAATTTAGTCGATTTGGGAGCGGTCCTGGAGATGGTTAAAGATTTCCAGGAGCCTACCGTTGTCTTTGTAAAACATACGAATCCCTGTGGTTTGGCCAGTGCATTGACTATTGAAGAGGCCTATAAAAAAGCTTACCAGGGAGATCCTCTTTCTGCTTATGGCAGCGTTATTGGTATTAATAGGGTGGTGGGGAAAAGTTTGGCCGATTTAATTGATGAAACCCCTTTTGTGGAAGCAGTACTGGCACCCGACTTTGAAGATGAAGCCCTCACTATCTTAAGACAGAAACAGAATCGCCGCTTAATAAAAGTGGGAGATTTAAAACATAGAGATATCGAGGTAAAAGATATTAAAAAGATACCCGGGGGATTTCTGGTTCAAGACAGAGACACAAAAGAAATCTCTATAGAAGACCTGAAAGTAGTCACCAATAGAAAACCAAATCCAAAAGAATTGGAAGAGCTCTTATTTGCCTGGAAGGCAGTCAAACATGTCAAATCGAATGCCATTGTTTTAACCAAGGACAAGCAGATAGTAGGTGTTGGTGCCGGGCAGATGAGTCGGGTAGATTCGGTTCTCATAGCCATCAGAAAATCAGAAGGTCGCTCCAAGGGTTCATATCTGGCTTCTGACGCCTTCTTTCCCTTTAGAGACGGGATAGATGAAGCGGCCAAAGCGGGAATAACCGCTATTATCCAACCCGGTGGGTCGAAGCGAGATGAGGAAG
>CAYTVM010000342.1:0-2364 GCA_964441685.1 uncultured Atribacterota bacterium
TGCATGAGAGATTTAAAGAAGGAAAAATTTAAAGTAATTATGTTAGATGTAAAGAATAAAATTATCAAGGATATGGATATTTCAGTAGGGAGCCTAACCGAAAGTATCGTTCATCCCCGTGAGGTATTAAAGGAGATAATCAAAGAATCTGCTGCCTCGGTAATATTCATACATAATCATCCCAGCGGAGAATCAAATCCCAGTAAAAATGACATAGATATTACTGAGCGTCTGGTGAGTGCCTGTGAACTGGTTGGAGTAAAAGTACTGGATCATATAATATTGGGAGAGGATGATTATTTCAGTTTTTCCCAGGAGGGCTTACTAAAAAAAGCAGGGGTTGACTTTGTGTCTGCCCTAAAAGGGAGTTAACCATAGATGAAAAGTAATTTGTCCATAAAATTTTGTCCTTATTGTGGTTATAAATTAGTCAGAAAGATGCTGGAGGGGAGAGAGAGATTGTATTGCTCGAGGTGTGAAAAGATATATTACGAAAATCCTACTCCGGTAGTAGCAGTAATAGTCAGAGATGATGAAGGTAAAATATTGTTAATCAAAAGAAAAATAGGGCCCCGCAAAGGTGAATGGGCTTTGCCGAGTGGATTTATGGAGATAGAAGAGACTCCTACTCAAGCAGCCTTAAGGGAATTGGCCGAGGAGACCGGATTAAAAGGAAAGTATAAAAAATTAATAGGAGTTTATTCTAATACAAGTGAAATTCATGGTTATTTAGTGACTATAATTTATGAAGTTGAAATTGTAGGCGGAAAACTTTGTGCCGGTGACGATGCGGAAGAAGCAGATTTTTTTGTGGTTAACCAACTTCCTCCCCTTGCATTTCAATCTCATCGGGAGGCCTTGGAAGCTGCTTTAAAAATTAAAGAATAATAGGAAATTTATAAATATTCAACAGTAACTAACCTTAAAAGATATTTATTATTGTAACAAATGTTAGTATTAAAAAATATGGAGGAAATAAAAAATGAAAAAAGCAAATTTTTTTAAAGTCAATGAGTTAAAAGCAAAAAAGGTTTTAGAAGATTCCGCATTAAGAGTTGTGACAAATGAAAATACGATGGTATCATTTTTTGAATTTGGCCCAAATACCACTATTATGCCCAAACATAAACATCCTCATGAACAAACTGGAGTAGTAATAACGGGCTCTGTAAAAATGGTTGTAGGAGGAGAGACTAAAATTTTAAAGGTGAGTGAAGGAGTAGTCATTCCCCCGAATGTGGAACATGAAGCTACTCCCTTAGAGCCCGGTACTAAGATGATAGACTTTTTTTATCCTATAAGAGAAGACTATCTTAAGTAAAATAAAACAGATTTAAGGAGTATAAGATTTGAAAATATTAGCTTTGGATTATGATGGAGTAATTGTAGATAGTGCTTTGGAATGTCTTTTTACTAGTTACAATGCATATTTCAAGATTTATAAACACGAAGATAAGGACTTTTTTGGAGGAAAACTTTTCACTTTTGAAAATTGGAAAGATATTCGAAAAGATTATCCGAGAGAAATAGTAAATTTTATAAAAAAAAGGCCCTACATAAGAGGGGCCAATGATTATGGTTTAATAATAAAATTAATGGAAGAAAAAAAGATAATTAAAAATCAGAAAGAATTTGATAAGTATAGAAAAACCGTTGATTTTAATTTTGAAGCCTTTCATCGAGAATTTTATAAAGAAAGAGATCGATTACAGGAATTAGATTTTAAGGCTTGGATTAATCTGGAGCCATCATATCCTAAGATAGTAGAGGGGATAAAGAAATTATTAGAAAGTGGAACTAAAATTATTATTACTACGTCTAATAGACTAAAATCTATCGCTCCTTCTTTTACTCGGAGCTATCTGGGTTTTGAAATTAAAAAAGAAGATATTTTGGATATGAGATTTGGAGAAGATAAATCCGAGCAAATGAAGTATATTGTAAAATCACATAATATTCAATTTGAAGAAATATATTTTGTTGACGATCAGGTGAGCCATTTAATTCAAACTAGACCTTTGGGGGTAAAAGTTTTTTTAGCCGGGTGGAGTTATGCAACCGATATCCAAAAAGAGGAAGCTCGCAAACAAAATATCCCAATAATTGAAAAAGAAGAAGATTTTTATCCTGTGATTAAGAATGTTTTAAATTAATTTATTTAAAAAGGAATAAATTTTAAAATACAAAAGGGAGGGAAAAATGAAGATAGTAGATTATAAAGAAGTTAAAGCTGAGGCTGTAGATTTTGAAGATGTCAAAGATGTTAAAGTAAGGTGGCTTATTTCTGATAAAGATAATGCCCCAAACTTTGCCATGAGGTTGTTTGAGGTTGGTCCGGGAGGATACAGCCCTTTACATACTCAT
>CAYTVM010000343.1:0-2359 GCA_964441685.1 uncultured Atribacterota bacterium
AAAGTGGCATAAAATCAGAAGGGATTATGTCAGAAAAAGACAAAAGAGGTTATCTTGAATTTAATGAGGTTAGTTTCTGTTATCTGGGTGCGCAAGAGCCGGTTATTAAAAAAATATCCTTTAAAGCCAATCCCGGTGAATTGACCGCAATTATCGGAAGCACAGGTTCTGGAAAATCGACATTAATAAATCTTATACCAAGATTTTATGACCTAACATCAGGTTGTATTTTAGTCGATGGCGTGGATATACGAGAATTAACTCAAGAAAATTTACGTGCCAAGATCGGATTAGTTCCTCAAAAAGCTATTCTTTTTACGGGAACTATTGCAGAAAACATTAGTTTCGGAAACCATAATTTATCTCGCGATGAAATAATCAGAGCAGCCGAGATTGCTCAAGCATCAGAATTTATTTCTACCATGAAACAAACTTATGATTCTCAAATTGCACAAGGTGGAACCAATATTTCAGGGGGACAGAAACAACGACTGGCTATAGCAAGAGCTTTGGCTAAACATCCTGAAATTTATATTTTTGATGATAGTTTTTCCGCTCTTGATTTTAAAACAGAGGCAAAACTACGGGCAGCAATTAAAAAAGAAACAAAAAACGATACGGTTTTAATTATTGCCCAACGAGTAACCACGGTAATGAGTGCAGATCAAATTCTTGTTTTAGATGAAGGTAAAATTGTGGGTATGGGCAAACACCAGGAGTTAATCAGAACCTGTAAAGTCTACAGAGAAATCGTGGCTTCACAACTCTCGGAAGAGGAATTAGTATGAGTGAAAAAGATATAAAACCAGGACCGCCAATTAGGGGATTTGGCCGTGGACCCGGAAGCCATCAAAGTATGACTATGCCGGTAGAAAAAGCCAAAGATTTTAGAGGAACCTTAAGACGATTACTCGATTATTTAAAACCTCACCGAATTAAGCTTATCATTACTTTCCTGGCGGCTATAGCCAGTACATTTTTCAGTATTATCAGTCCAAAAATTATGGGACAAGTCACTACTAAATTATTTGAGGGTTTTCTCCTAAAAGCGAAAAATGTCCCTAATGCAGCCATTGATTTTAACTATATTTTAAATATTATTTTCATCCTAATCGGGTTATATGTCATCAGTGCTATATTTAAGTATATTCAACAATATATTATGGTCGGAATTGCCCAAAAAACCGTTTATGACATGAGAAAAGATATAAATTCTAAATTATCACGATTACCTTTAAAATATTTTGACGGAAGAACCCATGGAGAAATACTCAGTCGGGTAACCAACGATATTGATACTGTCAGCAACACGCTTCAACAAAGTATTACCCAATTAATTACTGCCATAGTAACCTTGATCGGAATTGTGGTTATGATGCTAACCATTAGCCCGCTGTTAACTTTAATTGCTTTCGTTACTCTACCTTTAAGTTTTTTGGTTACTAGGGTTATTGCCAAGCAATCACAAAAATTCTTTGCCAGACAACAAAAACTTTTAGGTCAGTTAAATGGCCATGTGGAAGAAATGTACGCCGGTCATAAAATAGTCAAAGTCTTTAACTATGAAAAGCAATCCATCGATAAATTCAATAAAGTAAATGATCAACTCTATGATGCCGGATGGAAAGCTCAATTCATATCGGGAATCATTATGCCTTTAATGATGACTATTGGTAATCTTGGCTATGTATTTATTGTCATTTTCGGTGGAATTTCTGTTGCCAGAGGAACGATTACCATTGGCAATGTTCAGGCATTTATTCAATATTCCAGGCAATTTACCCAACCGATCATTCAAACAGCTAATATTGCTAATATTATTCAATCAACTATTGCAGCTGCCGAGCGTGTCTTTGAAGTTCTTGATGAATCCGAGCAAATACCGGATAAAAGAAATATGATTCATTTAGATAAAGCCGAGGGTAATATAAAACTTGAACATATTAAATTTGGATACAGTATAGAAAAAATACTCATAAAAGATATGGATATTGATGTTAAAAAGGGCCAAAGAATTGCCATTGTAGGTCCTACCGGAGCCGGAAAAACAACCTTGGTTAATTTACTGATGCGTTTTTATGAAATTAATGACGGGAAAATCACTTTTGATGGAATAGATATTCGTAATATGAAACGTGGTGAATTGAGAAGTCTTTTTGGCATGGTTCTTCAAGATACCTGGTTGTTCAAGGGAAGTATTAAAGAGAATATCGCCTATGGTCGAGAAAATGCTACGGAAGAGGAAATTATTCTAGCAGCAAAAATGGCTTATGCTGATCACTTTATCAGAACACTTCCGGAGGGTTATGATACTATTATCAATGAAGAAGCCAATAATCTCTCTCAAGGTCAAAAACAA
>CAYTVM010000344.1:0-2354 GCA_964441685.1 uncultured Atribacterota bacterium
GAATCTGGTATTAGGGGATATGCATGGGTTATACTGCTTGCCGGAACTATCGCCGGAGGATTGTTGGTAGCTTTTCCCATTGCATATTCTTTATATAATAAAGGAGCAAAGCTCAGCATTGTCTTTACCTATATAGGAGCTGTAGCTATTTGTAGAATCCCTATGACTTTGTATGAAGCATCATTTATGGGAGTAAAATTTACCATGATAAGATTATTAGTTTCTTTACCTTTAGTAATGATAACTTCAATATTATTGGGAAATTATCTAAACAAAAGAAATTACAAGATGGTAGAAGGTAAGTAAATCAATACTTTATCGGTACAGTTTATAATAATAAAAATAAAATACAAAAAGATTAAAGAATGGGTTTGAATGAAAAATGAATAAAGTAGAGATTCCTTTAAACGATTCGCCAGTTGCCTCACCAGGCGTTCCAGTTTATCTGATTTCAACAATGAGTAAAAGCGGAGTAAGAAATATTGCCCCTTATGGAATGGTGATGCCAGTCTCTTATAATCCTCCTATTTATGCAATTGGTTCAGATAAAGATAGAGATACTTATCAAAATATTGTGGAGACAGAAGAATTCGTTTTAAATGTTCCTTCCACTTCTATGTTAGAAAAAGTAAATCTTACCGGAATAAAATTTCCTGCCGAAATAGATGAATTTGAAAAAGCAAAATTCACTTCAATCCCAGCTTCAAAAGTAAATCCACCTTTGATTGCAGAGTGTAGATCTCATTTTGAGTGTAAATTATTGAATATTTACGAAATAACTAAGACGAGAGTGATAATAATTGGAGAGTTAGTAGCGATATCAATAGATCGAGAACTTTTTTTGAAAGATTTTGCCAAACAAAAAGGACAATTAGATCCTTTGTTTTATGTTCACGGCTCTTATTTTGGGTTAGGAAGGTATATAGGCAAAAGATAATAAATAATCTGTTAGGAGTAAATGTAAATTAAATGAGAACTTATTTAGATTGCATTCCCTGTTTTTGCAGGCAGGCTTTAGATGCTGCTCGAATTGCGGGAGTAGACGAGATTGTACAAAAAAAGATTATTGATGAAGTTTCTAAGTTAATACCTGATTTTCCTTTAGAGGCGAGCCCTCCAGAGATAGGGAGAACTGTTTACGCTTTGGTAAAGGGAATAATTGGCGTAAAAGACCCTTTTAAAGAGATTAAAGAAAATAATAATAAGTTTGCCTTAAAACTTTACCCTGAACTAAAACAAGAAATAAATAATTCAGAAGATAGACTTTTGACTGCCGTGAAATTATCTATTATCGGTAATATTATCGATTATGGGGTAAAAAATTCCTTGAATGTGGTGGAAGAAATTCATGGTCTTTTTCAAGGGAATTTTATGATGAATCATGAAAATGGTTCAACTACCTTTAAATATAATCAATTTAAAGAAAGCTTGAAAAAGGTAAACACCATCATTTACTTGGCTGATAACGCTGGAGAGGTAGTTTTTGATAGGTTGCTAATAGAAGAATTAGTAGAAGAAATAGGGAAGCAAGTAATATATGTGGTAAGAGGCAAGCCGATTATTAATGATGCTTTAATAGAAGATGCAATATTTTGTGGAATAAATAAAGTAACAAAGGTTATCTCGAGCGGATCAGATGCCCCTGGGACTATATTAAAATATTGCTCTCCGGAATTTATGGAATTATATCAGGACACAGAGTTGATTATCAGCAAAGGTCAAGGAAATTATGAATCCCTCTCCGAAGAAGATAAATCTATATTTTTTCTATTGAGAGCGAAATGTCCGGTAATAGCTAAAGACATTGGTTGCAATGTAGGGGACATGGTTTTAGTAGGCGGGCAAAAGTAAATGATGAATGTTATTAAAAAATCTGAAGCTACTTATATATTAACAATATATGTATCTGAAAATTTTAAAATCAGAGTAGGTCAATTAGGGAAGGTGTCTTTTAAAAATGGAGATTATATTTTTAAACTTGACGCTGCCAACAATGATGGTTTATGGAATGGTACTCCGGTATCTCTGAATATCCGGATTAATCCACCATGGTGGTAAACACCATTGGCTTATTCAACCTATAGTGTAATATTTCTTATTTTTGCCTACATTTTGTTTTTTAACATTTCTCGGCGGATTAAACTGAGGAACAACCTCAAGATGGTGGAAGCTGAGGAAAAGAGAAAAGAAGAACTTCATCAGATGAAGTTGCAGTTTTTTACAAATATATCACATGAATTCAAAACCCCTCTGACTTTAATATTGTCTCCTGCTGAAAAACTTATAAGTGAAAAAAACTCAGAACAGGAGCAAAAGAAGCTTTTAACACTGATTTTAAATAATGCTAACAGATT
>CAYTVM010000345.1:0-2351 GCA_964441685.1 uncultured Atribacterota bacterium
AGCAAAGATTTCATATTTTCCATCAATATGATTAAATGAACTAAAATTATATATCTTAACTTTACAAGTTAAGTATCAGAAAAAACTTTTTTCTTAATGTAACTAACGACATTAATGAATTTAAAGACATTGAAGAAAAAAAAAGGGGGGAAGGATTTCTTAAGTCGTGAGTAAACGCTTTAAATTTAGCGTTTTGAAGAATTTTGAGGCGATTTTGGTAATTTTTTCAAGTTTCCAAAGAGGTTTTGCATTTGAGGATGTTAAGATTTTAAGAGCATGTATTGATCTTAGTTCATAAAGAAGTTCGTCGTATGTCGTAGGTACCGATTTTCTTGCCAATTTCAACCTAAGTAGCGATAATAAGAGCAAGGAGATCACGCAGAGGAACACGTGGGCTCGGACAGAGGTGTCTGCGTGATGATACATTGGTCGAACGGCAATAGCAGTTGGACTTTTCATGTCCCGAAAGGCGTGTTCTACGATGTATTGTTCTCTATACCCCCAAATTACGGCTTCGGGGCTCCACTCCTCGCGATTAGTGAATAAAATCGTCCGTCCCAGCGTTGCCTCGTGTGCTTTTCTGGCTTTTTCATCAATTGAAACATTTAGAGTCATGTTTTCATCCATACCCAGAACTTCAGTAATAATTACGTCCGCAAAGGGTCTTTTTCCAACCATAGATTTCAATTTCTTCTCGACTACTTCTTTTTTAGACCACATCTTTAAATTCAGGCGGTCTTTAAAATACTCCTTTATTTCAAGTACTTTTTTTTCAAGTTTTTTGCCGAATTTGATGGCATGTTTCTTTTGTTTTCTCGGATCGAGAACGACATAAAGAAGCCGATTTTTCCCGTAAATCTTCTTAGTCGTCTTAAAGTATTCAACCGTTTTTTTCGTTATCGGTAGTATCGTCTTAGTGAATTTATCCCTAGGCATGTGGAGAAGTTCCTTATGAGTCGAATTTCTTCTGGAAGCAATAAATCCAAGCCTTGTTTGATCGATGGCGGCAAACGCATCCTTGGAATGGTTTCCCTTGTCAAATATCAGTGTTATTCGTTCAGGATCCCGTCCGAGAGCAAGAAGACGATCTGCTATTCGTTGCGGCACTTTCTTAAATTCCTCTGCATCTTGAACGTTTCCTGCGTAAGTTTCGTGCATCAAAGGTACTCCCGATTCTCGAGCACATAGTAGCGAATAATTCACGAGGCGGCATCCGTTTCGATATTCTTTAGAATGTCCAAATTGAAGTAATTCGCTCTCGTCACTTCCTTTGGAGAACGTAAAAAAGTTTGTAGGGTCATAGAATAGGCTGTCGAGGTCTAAGTCATACGTATCAACCACAAACTGCCCGAGTGAAAGTTCAATTTGCGCAAGAACCTCTTTACTTAAGTATTGAAAATGGTTCCAATAGGTCTGGGCATTCAACACATTAGGGTCAATATCGTATCTCGTGGAAAGCCAATCCTTTTTATACCACCGTTTCAATTTAGATTTAGAACAAGGCGCTACGCAGCGATTTATAGCGGCAATGGTAATGTACTCACCCAAAGATAAGTTTTGATCTCTTTTTTTTCCTGTATGGGCATCAATAATCCCTGCTAAATTAATTTCCTCCGCCATTTGCCATAAAGCTGCTGAGATCCCAAATTCAATGGTTTGAAGCTCCACTTTATTAGCGTGTTTTGTTAATAGACTGTGAAATTTGATGTCTTTAAGTCTATCTTCAGGACCTAAATATTTCTGATAAATCCTGCGAGCACGACCATCAATCCACGCCTTTTCTTCCAAATATAAATAATATTTCCCCTTTTTTTTCTTCCGTGTTAAATATACCATAATTAATATAGGGGGGAAGAATTATTTAAACTTTCAGTTGAAATGATATAATTCAATCTTAGAACTAATTAAATGATTTTTCTGAGTAGGGGGGAAGGCACTATTATTGAGATATATTTTTTTCCGGCTAAGGAAGTGTTACAATTCAAGGGCTAATAATAATTCGAGGGTGTTTAGATAATTTAGAAAACTTAAAAAATAATGTCGGTGCAGAGAAAATAGAAGAATGAAATAAAATTTAAAAAAAGTTGCTAACTTGTAAAGTTTAGATATGTTTAATAAAAATAACTATTATAAAATATATTAACTCAATAAATTATTATAATCAAGTTTAAATCTTAAATCAAAGAAATAGAATATTAGTATCTTAAATTAAAGGTTTACCATGAAATGATAGAAGAGAAGAATCAAAGAATTGCTTATTTTTCGATGGAGATCGCTTTAGAGAGCGGTTTCCCAATTTATTCTGGGGGATTAGGCGTTTTAGCTGGAGACGCGATTCGATCGGCAGCTGA
>CAYTVM010000346.1:0-2350 GCA_964441685.1 uncultured Atribacterota bacterium
TACACATTTTCCCCAGATATAAGTAAACATTATTAGTTTTAATCCCTCTGCCATTATGGCAGATTATCCGCACTTGTACCCTGCATCTTGCAACTTTTTTCTCCAAAAAGAAGGATTTTTTATACCTTTTGTCGTATTAATATTGGGAGTAAAGGGATCTATAATTATAAAATAACATTCAACTATAGAGTAAACTGAATAAATCAGGATAGTCAGATTAGCTGTCTTTATGCCAGAATATAAGCTAAAATTAAAAAAATAAGTTGATCAAAAGAGTCGAAAGGGAAGGTAGAAAGAAGTAGCGGCACTCTATGAAAGGAGAAGGATTATGAAGAAGTTCCAGGATTGGGCTAAACGTGAATACAGTATAAGACAGAGGCTTATCGCCCTTGGTTTTGAAGGTATTTTTTTCCTTCTGGATTGGCACGTTTTCGGCAATTGCGCTAGTCCTGATACTGATAGTCGTGCTTCTATTATATGTGAAGCTAGTCGAGGAGAAGGAGCTTGAAGACAGATTTGGGTTCGAGTACCTGGAGTATAAGCGGAACTCGCCATTCCTGCTGCCACGGTTGCGACGGCGCTCATAAGATCAAGAGTAGGAAAATAACAAAAGAAAGTGGCAAGCACCTATGAACGACTAAAATAAATCAAATTTTGGGAGAAAAAAGCATGTCTAAAAAGAAAATAATTATTATTGGTTCGGGAATAGCCGGTTTAAGTGCTGGATGTTATTTGCAACTAAATGGTTATGATACCGAGATATTTGAAGTACATAACATTCCAGGAGGCTTATGTACTGCCTGGAAAAGAAAAGGTTATACTTTTGACGGATGCATACATTCAATAGGCGGGCTAAATCCAAGATTTAAGCTATATCATTATTGGAATGAATTGATTAATATGAGGCAGCTGGAATTTTATTATCATGATGCTCTTGGTACAGCTGAGGATGAAAACGGAAAAATAGCTACTATTTTTGCTGATCCGGATAAACTAGAAAAAGAATTGATATCTATAGCTCCTGAAGATGCAGGATTTATTCATAGTTTTATAAGAGTTATAAAAAAATTGGCAAATTTCGATTTGATGCCATCTAAACCTTTAGAGTTATGGAATCCGCTTGATTATTACTTAAGACAATTTAAAGTTGCCCCTGTATTGTATTACTTAATGAAATGGAGTAAATCCGTTGAAGATATGACCAAGGAGTGTAAGAGTAAAAAGTTGAAACGCACCTTAAATATGGATTTTTTCTCTCGTTTTCCGGCTTTTTTTCTTCTTATTAGTTTGGGGAGTCTCCATAATAAAAATTCTGGATATCCGATTGGTGGATCACTTCCATTCGCTCGTTTACTGGAAAAGAAATATTTAGAATCAGGTGGGAAGATTCATTATAAATTAAAAGTAATCAAGATTAATACAAAAGATAATCAAGCTGTAGGAATTACCCTAGAAAATGGTGAAACGCATAACGATGCTGATTTTGTTATCTCAGCCGCAGACGGTCATTACACGATTTTTAAAATGTTAGAGGGAAAATATATTGATAAGAAAGTAAAGAAATTATACAATGAGCATCCCAGATGGCCTTCAATGGTGCTTGTTTCATTGGGGGTGTCAAGAACTTTTGAGAATGAACCCACATCAATTGAATTACACCTGAATAAAGAGTTTATTGTTGACGAGCAATCAAGACTTATGAGTATTCCAATAACTATTTATAATTTTGATCACACGCTAGCTCCTGAAGGAAAAACATGTATAAGAATTATATTAAAAACAGATAATTATCAGTATTGGAGTGAACTCAGAAAAAATCATATTGAGGAATATAATCGGGAAAAAGATCGTATTTCCCAAGAGGTCATTAAAATACTTGACAATCGCTTCGGAAATATCATAAGTAATGTAGATGTAATAGATATTGCTACTCCAGCTACATTCAAAAGGTACACGAATAATTGGATGGGAAGCACACAAGGTTGGAATTGGTTACCGAGCTTAATCCCAGAGTCTATAAAAAAGGAATTACCTGGCCTTGAAAATTTCTACTTAATTGGTCAATGGACTACACCTGGGGGAGGTGTATCTACTGCCTTTCAATCTGGTCGGGATATAACACGGATTATTTGTAAAAAAGATAAAAAGAAATTTCAAGTTAAATGAATATAAGTGTGTCAGGGGCGGTTGAACTGTCTCGGTAATTCGGGAAATTTTAGCGGGGGGAAACCTATAGGATATGAGCAGTGTCTTAATAGAATGTGCCCCATTTTAATTATTTACATCCCATAAAAGCCTTTATTTATAAGGGTTTCAGACCCCCTTCAGGCATGCCCTAAAAACGCACGGA
>CAYTVM010000347.1:0-2345 GCA_964441685.1 uncultured Atribacterota bacterium
TCGATTTGACCGGATAGACCCTCCAGTACGATTTTTAGCTTTTGCTCACTGCTCCATTTTCGTCGTTTCATAGAATAAAGCTCCTTTCTTGTTCTTGAGCTTATTCTAACTTAAAATAGTCCTTTTGTTAAATGGGAGCAGTATAAAAGTAATCAATTATTAATGGAGTAAAAACTTAATTATAAAAACTATACTAATTATATATATTCAAATGGATATTGCAAATTTGTTTATTTAGAATGTATGTTTTCTCCTGTTGCCTCACCATAGAGTATCCTATTAAATTTAATAAATTTGTATTATCTAAAATCCCTAATTAACCATTTGCAATATTATTTAGGCAAAATGTTTCATCTATTATATACTTATATATATTACAATATAAAATATAATATAATATAATATATATACGTCATAAATTTTAATTATCCTTCTTTTCTAAACAAATATTGAATAAAAAAGAAGGATAATTAAAATATGATGTTGAATATGTATAAGAGATTGCCATGTTCTAATAAATCAGAACGTGCAATGGCAGAATAATTGACGGAAAAAATTGAATAATATGAGCCAATCTGTTATAAATAGAGAAGTAAAAAATTATTTTAGGTGAAAAATTATTTATGGAATTCGTAAAAAATAAAAGATTAAATTTTATTATCAGTATAGCCGTTGGTCTTACTATTCTATTTTATGTATTGAGTAAGCTGAAGTGGTTATTTATATATTTTGGTTTTGCCTTGATGTTGGCTTATTTTTTTGATCCCTTCTATAGATATCTTGTTCAAAAAAAAATTCCGAAGGTATTGGCTATTATTATTGTATTTGGAATAATAATAGCCATATTAATCCTAACGATATTTTTCCTAATCCCCAGTGTTATTAATCAACTTAATACTTTATATAAAGAAATTCCTAATTTTATCGAGAGCTACCAAAATCTAATTTTGTCTATAAAGCCGCAACTCTCAAAATTTATAAACCCGGCCGATGTAGAAATTTTACTCAAGGAAAATTTATCTGGATTACAGAAGAGCATATTAGGTTTTTCCCAGAGCATTATCATTTATTTATCCAATATAGTTTCCAGTATTACTTTTGGTATAGTAGTTACCCCTTTAATCTTATTTTATCTAATGAGAGATATGTTTATGTTTAAAGAAAATTTGTATATTTTTGTATCTAAAAAAAATAAGGAAAAATTTAAAGAAGTACTAGAGGAAATAGATGATATTGTAAGTGGTTTTATTCGTGGTCGAATAATAGTTTGCTTTATTGTAGGAGCTTTGATTGGTATAGGATTGTACTTCTTAAATTTGAAATTTGCCTTGATTATCGGGATTGTTAGTGGCGTGTTTAACTTTGTTCCCTATTTGGGACCCATTGTGGGAGTTGTTCTGACTTTAATCTTTGCCTTGGGTAGCCCCTGGTGGATATTGTTGATGATTGTAATTTTGTTTGTTTTGGTTAATCAGCTTGAAGCGATATATCTTAATCCTAGTATCTTGGGGAAAGGATTGGGTCTGCATCCCTTAACAGTAATCTTATCAATGTTAATTTGTGGTCAGTTATTAGGAATATTAGGAGTATTGGTGGCTGTTCCTTTAGCAGCTATTTTAAAAGTTTTAGCTATCAGATATTTAATTCAGGAGGAATAGAATAGGTAATATGAAAAAGATATTCTATATAATTTTAATAACAGCTTTATTTGCTATTTTATTTCCTGCTTCTTTAACCCTGGGTCAATCTTCAGAAATAAATATATTGTTTGATAACAAACCTCTCGAAACTCTTGTTCCTTCAGTTATCGAGAATGAGCGATTATATGTTTCAGCCCGTAATGTGATTGAAGCTTTAGGGGGAAGGATTACCTGGTTTCCAGCCTTAAAATTGATAACTATAAATATTAACGGTCGTACAGCCCGTTTAGTGATTGATGACCCTTTTTTAGAGATAGACGAAAAAGTAATCCCATTGGAAAGTTCGGCTCGGATTATAGATAATCGAGTAATGATTCCCTTAGAAGTAATTAAAATTATATCTGAAGTAGATATTAAATGGGAGAACCAGACCAAGACTTTATCCATTAATACCATAAGGCCTTATCTATTGGACGTTAGAAGTTATTCTTATCCCGATAAAACCAGGGTAGTAATGGATTTATCTGAAAAGACAGAATTTAGAGCAGATAAATTAATAAATCCGGATAGAATTTTTATCGATATAATGGGTTCTGTTGCAAAATTAGAAGATACCTCCAAGCAGATAAGGATCGATGATGGGGTGATAAAAATAGTAAGGACAGCTCAATTTAACCAGGAAATTATCAGAGTTGTATTGGATCT
>CAYTVM010000348.1:0-2339 GCA_964441685.1 uncultured Atribacterota bacterium
GGAATATTAATTTACAAAACCACCCTTCACAGTTATAGAGATTTGCCGCTTAGAATGGGAGAATTAGGATTGGTACACAGACACGAATTGTCCGGGGTGCTTAACGGACTCTTCAGGGTAAGGTGTTTTACCCAGGATGATGCCCATATATATATGACTTCGGAGCAAATTAAAGATGAGATAAAAAGGGTAATTAATTTAACTGATAAGATATATAGGACCTTTAGTTTTTCATATCGTGTGGAATTAAGCACTAAACCGGAAAACGCTATGGGTTCTGATGAAATATGGGAAAAGGCTACCAGTAGTTTGGAAGAAGCCTTAAAAGATAAAAAAATAGATTATATTGTAAATGAAGGTGACGGAGCATTTTACGGTCCCAAAATAGATTTTCATTTACAGGATTGTATAGGAAGAAGCTGGCAGTGCGGTACTATTCAGTTAGATTTTATTATGCCGGAAAAATTTGATCTTTATTATATCAATAAAGAAGGAAATAAGGAAAGACCGGTTATGCTGCACCGAACAATTCTGGGAAGCATAGAGAGATTTATCGGGATACTTATCGAAAATTATGCCGGAGCATTTCCTTTGTGGTTAGCGCCTGTTCAGGTAAAATTACTGCCTATTGCCGATAGACATATTGAATATGGTAAAAAATTATTGGAAGAACTAAGCAAGAATAATATACGGGCAGAATTAGATGAGATTAATGACAAAATTGGAGCTAAAATAAGAAGTGCTGAAATGGAAAAGATACCTTATATGTTGATATTTGGAGATAAGGAAGCAGAAGAGGGTTTTGCTTCAGTAAGAAAGAGGGGAAAGGGAGACTTAGGGAAGGTAAAACTAACCAAGTTTATCGAAGATGTTTTAAAAGAAATCAAAGATAAAAGCTTATATTAAAGAGTATTGAATAAATATAATTAGAATATACCGTTAGTTAGATAGAAAATTTGATACCTTTCTCTTTCTTTTATTCTTTCTTTACGTAATGCGCAATATAATTTCCTTATTTGTATCTAGTATTTTAAAAGAAAAATAAATTAAAACACATAATTTTTTTAATTTTTTTAACTATTTGGTTTTTGCGAGATATAATTGGCGAGGTACGGAATACGAATATTTATTGACTATAAACAAAGAATATGTTATAGTTTTTTAAAAATAATGAAGAATATTATATATTTTAAAGAAGTGTAAGTGTTATTTTTATATATTTTAAAATTAGTAAAATTATAAGAAAATTGACATGTTGCTCATATTTATGCGAGTAAAGGAGGAAAATAGGAATTAAGTCAACATTAAAGTTAAGGATAAATGAAAAAATCAGATCAGAGAGTATTAGGCTTATAGATTTTGAAGGAAAACAGGTGGGAATAGTTAGTAAAAAGGAAGGTCTTGAACTTGCAGAAAAGAGCAATCTTGACTTAGTTGAAGTTGCACCAGATGCTAATCCTCCGGTTTGTAGAATTATCGATTACGGAAAATATAAATATTTATTGGATAAAAAAAATAGAAGCGGGAAGAATAAACAGAAAAGTAGTGGAATGAAAGAAATAAAGATACGCCCTAATATTGGAGAACATGATTACAATTTTAAAGTAAAAAATCTGTCTAGATTTTTAGAGGAAGGTAATCAGGTAAAAGTCACGATAATGTTTAGAGGGCGAGAAATGAGATATTTAGATTTAGGAAGAGAATTATTAGACCGTATAACTAAATTTACCGAAGAAATTGCCAAGGTTGCGAAGGAACCAAAGTTAGAAGGACGGAATATGATTTTAGTCTTGATGCCTAAATAATATAAAACATCACTAGAAAAGAGGTTATACATATATGCCTAAAATGAAGACGCATAAGAGTTCAGCAAAAAGATTTAAAGTAAACAGTTCAGGTATAATAATAAGGTCAAAGGCTTATAAGAGTCATATTATGACTAAAAAAACTGCAAAACGCAAGAGAAATCTAAGGAAGCAAACTATAGTTAGTAGTGCTGATATAAAAAAAGTTAGAGTGTTGCTGCCTTATTCTTAATATTTTAAAGAAGTTGGGGTGCTTTTTAAGAATAAAGCAAAATAATAGAGCAAATAAATAGAAAAACAATCTGGATATAAAATTAAGGAGTAAATATAATGCCAAGAGCGACAAATAATGTTGCCTCAAGAAAAAGAAGAAAAAAGGTACTAAAATTAACTAAAGGATATTGGGGAGCAAAAAGTAAACTTTACCGTACTGCTCATGAAGCTATGATGAAGGCACTTTCTTATGCCTATAGAGACAGGAGAGCGAAAAAAAGAGATTTTAGAGGTTTATGGATAACCAGAATCGGTATTGCT
>CAYTVM010000349.1:0-2310 GCA_964441685.1 uncultured Atribacterota bacterium
ATAAAAAGATAAGAGAAGCCATCAAGGAAGAAGCCCAAAAAACAGGTTATTCTTTTTCTGTAAAACTTATGGAGAAATCTGTATAATTTAAGAAAAGGGATTGGGGCCGGGCTTTGCGAGTTCATAAAATCTAAGATGTAGAAATGTGAATTTGTGAATCCTGGCCCCGAATCTTTTGTTAATCGGGGTATGATAGCGAAAAGTAGAGCGTGACAAGGACCATCCTTTGACACATGAGAATTAGTATCGGTAAAACCCGAAAAAAAAGAGCAACAAAAATGAAGAGGAAAGGTTATTAATGATAAATAGAATTGACGATAATAGATTTTGGCTAACCCTAGATAAAAATAAGAAAAAAACGGGAAGGATATTTTGCTTAATAGCCCTTGTAGTGGTTATTCTAATCTTTCCTGCGGCAGGGGCGGGAAAGGCAACAGCGGCAGTAAAGCTGGGAAACGAAGTTTTATTAGAAAGTTATTCTTATCTTATCGAAGGTAAAAAGGTGGGATTGGTTACCAATCAAACGGGTGTGGACAGTAGGGGGATTAGTTTTATTGATGTTTTAACTGCTACCAAGGGCATGAAACTGATCGCTCTTTATAGTCCCGAGCACGGTATCGACGGAACCACCAGAGCCGGTGCGTCGGTGAATTCCTATATACATCCCCGGTATGACATCCCTGTTTATAGTCTCTACGGCAGTACCAGGATGCCTACCTATGAGATGTTGCTGAAAATCGATGCACTCCTTTTTGATATTCAGGATATCGGCGCCCGTAGTTATACTTATATGTCCACTCTGCAGTACTGCCTGGTGGCAGCGAAGAAGTATAATAAACCGCTCATCGTTCTCGATCGCCCCAACCCCCTGGGAGGGATGATTGTGGAAGGACCTATGCTGGAAGACCCTTTTAAGTCCTTTATGGGTGTAGACAACCTGCCCATGGCCCATGGTATGACTGCCGGGGAATTAGCCCGTTTCTTTAACCGCAATATCGGCGCTGACCTAACTGTTATTCCCATGGAAGGTTATCATCGGGATATGACCTTCCATGATACTGGCCTGCCTTTTATACAAACTTCTCCCAACATTCCCGATCTTAACTCCCTTTATGGTTACATGGTAACCGGGTTAGGAGAGGGGACAGGTGTTTTTCAGGCCGAGAAATTCTGTTGGGTTGGCGGGAAAGGTCTCGATGCCGTCCGTTTTGCTGAAATGCTTAACGGAGCGGGGTTGCCCGGAGTGCTCTTTACCCCGGAAGTACGGGGGTCGGCAGGGGGTGTTCACCTGGAGATACGCGATCCGTATTTCTTTAACCCGGCGAAGAGCGGTATTTATGTCCTGGCCTACGCCTTTATGCTGGGAGATTTTAAGGTTCCTAAGAGCACATCAGACAATATTGTTACCTTCGACAAAATAATGGGGACCGACAAAATCGGCCACTACCTGGAGGAAAGGCTTACACCACAACAGATTGTTGCCTACTATACCCCTGCGCTTGAGAGCTTTAAGCAGGAGCGGGAGCACTATCTTCTCCCTCAGTATGAGCCAAGTAACAGCATGATGATGAGTGAGGTTCCGGTAAGTGGTGATATCGACGGGAAAAAATGACTTAGAAGCGTTAGGGATTGATTGGAATAATATAAAATATAGGAGTTATTTTTTTTACATCAAATGATAAAGAAAAATTATTTTAAAAATGGAAAAGTATATGTCTGGAAAGAAACTTTTGCCATCATTAAAGCAAAGAAACCTTATCCAAATGCGTTTGCAAATATAATCGCAAAGAACGAAACAACTGTGATTATAGACCAATCTAAATATGATGAAGAAAATGTAGTAGAAATTGAAAAAAATTGGAAAATATTAACCTTTGATATGATTATACCATTTGGGGTAGTTGGATTCCTGGCAAAAGTTTCCAAAGTACTTGCAGATGAAAAAATATTAATATTTGCTATTTCCGCTTATTCTACAGATCACATTTTGGTGAAAGAAAAAGATTTAATAAGAGCTGAGGAGAGGCTTAAAGAGCTTGGATGTATTATTGGGGAGAAATAATATTATTTATCTTTTAAAATATCATATCTTATATGTCTGATCTACTTTAGCTCTTCTTTTTGAGATAATCTATTTTTTTCTTCTTATTTCTTTCTTTTAAAGGAGCATTATTTATACTTTTAGGTTTATTTTATTCAGGGGAAGGGAGGGATTGGGATCAAGTTTCACAAGTTCATAAAATGTAAAACGAAAATCGCGTAAGAAAATGTGTACTTTATGAAATAGAACATGCAGAGAAAATATTTAAA
>CAYTVM010000350.1:0-2288 GCA_964441685.1 uncultured Atribacterota bacterium
TAGGTACCTGCGCTGTGCCACGCCATCCGGATGAAGAGTGGTCCATAGTGACCGTAATCAGCAGGCCACCAATCCTGCGAGTCTTTCATTAAGGCATAAAGATCCTTCTTTAGGGCCTCGAGGTCGAGTTTTTTGAATTCTTCAGCATAGTTGAACGACTCACCCATCGGATTGCTCAGGTGTGAGTGTTGATGAAGAATCTTGAGGTTTAACTGGTTTGGCCACCAGTCCTTGATCGAAGTGCCACCGCCTGCATTAACATTTCCAGTCTTACCCGTTACCGGGCATTTGCTTTTTTCATTCATGATATTTCCTCCTTTTAATTCTTTTAATCATTGTTATTTATATTTGAAAGGCACTTTGGACATATGCCTTTGAAATATAGATTCTTATCAATAATTTTAAAACCGGATAATTCTTCTGTTTTTAAAGAATTGAAATCTATACTAAAATTAAATATTTTTCCACAACTTTCACACTTAAAGTGTCCGTGGTTTTTAGTTATAATGTCATAGCGGGTTTCATTATCTTCAATATTTATTACCCTTATCAAGCCGGATTTTAAAAATAGATTTAATGTGTTATAAATAGTAGATTTTGATAAAGTAGGAATTTCACTTTGCAGATCTTTAAATATCTGATCCACAGTAGGGTGACATTGGTTTTTGTTTAAATACTCCAATACTTTGATTCTTTGGTATGAGGGACGTACTTTTCTATTTTTCAATTCGGCTGATAAATCTTTAAATAAAAGCTTCATATATGATCCTTCTCTTATTATTTATAAATAGTCTATATTTGTAATGATTACAAAATAATATACCATACAAATTTTAAATTGTCAATTAAGATTGTTCTGGAAAAGACAAGGGGATGTTTCGTTTGTCATACTATAAAGAATATATATTTACCTTATTGAATCGCCACCAGCGGTTAAAAGAAATAGTCTTTTTCAATTTTCTTTCACTTTAATATTAATACGACAAAATATATAAAAAATCCTTCTTTTTTTAAAAAATAGTTGAGAGATGAGATAGCTGCGCTTTTTTCGAAAGCAATGACAGAAGGATTAAAACTAATAATATTTACGTGAAAATGGAGGGGGAAGTAAAAATATTTTTAAATATTAAAGACAAATTTATAGATATCTATTGTATAATTATTACTAAAAGAGAAAATTATCAGGTAAATATTAAGACGCTAAATATCTTTGGATTTAAAACTAATTTAATGAAGAGTTATGATTTAAATATGTTTTGGTTTCAATAATTTTAAGGAGAATTATATTAATTAAGAATAATAAATTAAATCAAGCTATAAATAAGACGAAGGATAATTATAAATTAGGAATTTTTTTCATGGTAATTTCTTCCCTTTGTTTTGCCTTAATAGCAGCAATGGTAAAACAGGTAAGGTATCTTCCCTTAATGGAGATAATTTTCTTTCAAAGTATTCCTGGTATGATCATTATTCCCCTAATAGCAAAAAAAATGCATATTTCTCTTTTTGGTAAAAATAAACCTTTCCTATGGTCTAGTGGGTTTTTAAATTTAATTATTCAATTAACAAAATTTTATACTTTTACAGTGATGCTTTTATCAGATGCAACTACTATTCATAGATTAAGCCCCTTTTTTGTATTATTGCTTTCTGCAATATTCCTGAAAGAAAAATTATCTTTTCAGCGAATTCCACTTTTTTTATTGGCTTTTTTGGGAGGATTATTGGTCATTAAGCCTGGTTTTGGTGTAGAGATGTTCCCAGCAATGATTGCCCTACTTGCTGCCATCTTTATAGCTTTTAACCATGTGATTTTAAGGCATTTAAGACTAACTGACCATTATTTGGTCATTACCAATTATGTTGCTTTTATTGGCGGTCTGGGAAGTTTAGTAATATTATTAATACAAAAGAATTTCCAGGTTCCCAGTCCCTCTGATTTGTTTATTTTAATTTTAATCGGGCTAACTGCTTTATTTGCACAGATTACCCTTACTAGAGCCTATCAAATGGCTCAAGCAAGCTTGGTATCTTTATATACTTATTCTCAAATTATATTTGCGAGTCTCTTTGGTCTAATATTTTTCAAAGAGATTCCTGATCTTTTAAGTATAATGGGAGCAAGTTTTATCATCATCAGCGGATATTTTAATTATAGATGGAAAGTAAAAGTAGGCAAAAGGTAAGACATTAGGAATATATATTTACCTTATTAAATTGCCACCAGCGGTTAAAAGAATTAGTCTTTTTCAATTTTTCTACACCTTAATATTAACACGATAAAAGAT
>CAYTVM010000351.1:0-2287 GCA_964441685.1 uncultured Atribacterota bacterium
CTTTTTTTTCTACCATTTATTTCACCTCCTCTCAATTTCGTATATCGTATATCGTATATCGTATGCAAAAAAATTTTTTACTTTACACCATATCTACACGATATACGATACTATTATCACATTTTACTATAATATTTTATGAAACTTTAGCTTCTTTCTGTTTTTTTACTGCTTCCAAAGTATAAATCAACCCTCTTAACGGCCCTTGCAATATAAATACTAAGGAATAAAGGGGAGATTTTACTCCGTTAATCATTTGGGCGATAAGGACATCTTTTAAAGGCAGAGAAGCTATTTCCATAATTTTCTCCGGATTAAAAACTCTTCCGTCTATCAGACCGGATTTGACCTTTAAGTCAATTTTATTTTTTTTATAATATTCTTTTAATAATCTTGCTGGGGCAATTCCATCATCGCTGCTGAAAGCAATTGCAGTACAACCTATTAGATCCTTAGTTAGATCTTTCACATTCAACTCTTCGCTTGCCTTTTCCAGTAAAGTATTTTTTACTACTTTATATTCCACTTTATTCTCTCTTAATTCATTTCTAAGGCGGCTAATCTCAAATACACTCATTCCTTGGTAATCAGTTAAAATTACCCCTTTGGATTCTTTCAATTTTACTATTAAATCTTGAAGTATTTCTTTTTTATAATCTTTACTTAAAACCAAAATTTATCCCCCTTTCTAACTTTATTAGATATTTTTTACAATAAAAAACCTTCCCTTAGATTAATCTATAAGGAAGGTGAAACCAGTAAATCTATTTACTTCGCTCTCACTCACCTCGGCAGGAAGATATTTAAATATCTATTAGGTTATTTTTTAACAACACCTGCTGTCTAAGGTATATTTAAATTTATAAATATATTTTATTTTGTATTTTTAATAATTTTAATTTTTTTGTTTTTCTAACCAAGCATTTATTTTTTGAGGATCTATGCGAACCCCTGGTCCCATAGTTGAAGAAATTGCAATGCTGTGCATATATCTTCCTTTTGCAGCTGATGGTTTAGCTTTATTAATAGCTTCAACAAAAGTAGTAAAATTTTCTAATAATTTTTCTTGGTCAAAATTTGTTTTTCCTAAAGGAGCATGGACTATACCAAATTTATCCCCCCGATACTCTACTTTCCCCGCCTTTACCGCATTTACGGTATTTTTTACATCAAAGGTAACAGTGCCAACTTTAGGGTTAGGCATCAAACCTCGAGGACCTAATACTTTGCCTAATTTTCCTACTATTTTCATCATATCTGGAGTCGCTATAGTAGCATCAAAATCAGTCCATCCATTTTGTATCTTTTCAGCTAAATCTTCTGATCCTACAAAATCCGCCCCGGCTTCTTCTGCCTCTTTTGCTTTCTCCCCTATGGCGAATACAACAACTTTCACTTTTTTACCTGTACCATGAGGTAAATCAACTGCTCCTCTTACCTGTTCCTCTGAACGTCGGGTGTCTATGCCTAATTTAATTGCAATATCAATGGACTCTTCAAAGTTTGCCCAATGAAGCTTTTTTACTAAATCTAAAGCTTCTTCTGGCTCATAAAATTTATCTTTCTGGTAATCTTTAATGGCTTCTAAATATTTTTTGCCTCTTTTTTTGCTCATTTTTTCCTCCTTGTGGTATTATTGGATTTTATCCTTCCACATAACTTAACATTAATTATTATTCTCTACCTCTATTCCCATACTTTTAGCAGTACCTTTAACTATTTTTACAGCGCTTTCCAAATCATTGGCATTTAAATCAGACATTTTACGCTTGGCAATCTCTTCAATCTTAGCCAGAGATAATTTAGCAACTTTTTCTTTGTTAGGTACTCCCGAACCTTTTTCTATCCCTGCTGCTTCTTTCAATAAAAAGGCAACCGGAGGTTTTTTACAAATAAAAGTAAAAGATCTATCCTCATATACATTTATAATTACGGGAATTATAGTCCCAACATCTTGCCTTGTTCTCTCGTTAAAAGTTTTACAAAACTCCATAATATTTAACCCATGCTGGCCTAAAGCTGGACCCACTGGAGGTGCAGGATTAGCATTACCAGCTGGTATTTGTAATTTTATTATAGACACTATTTTCTTTGCCATTAAATTCCTCCTCAATTACGCTTAATTAGTAGTCAAGCTTTTTAGGTCGCTATTAATATTTCTCTATATCATTAAAACCTAATTCAACAGATGTTTCCCGACCAAAGATGGAAAGAAAAGCCTTCAATTTACTTTTCTCATAATCAATTTCTTTAACTTTTCCTGTATACCCGGTAAATGGACCAACGA
>CAYTVM010000352.1:0-2264 GCA_964441685.1 uncultured Atribacterota bacterium
AGAGAAAAGTAAAAGAAGTGATAAGTGATAACAGTTATGGTCGTTTATTTTTTTGGGTCTTTCTTCTGTTACCATCCGCAGAAAATTGGGGATAACCTTTCGTACAGATAGGCTATCTCTCTATCTATCATACCTTAGTTAACCTCCTTTTAAATTTTTTTGTTCTTTAATAATTTCTTGACATTAGATCACATTTGAAAAAAAGCGAATTTTGCAATCACGTGCAAGTTTAAAAAGAACTTTCAAGCTAAAAAATCTACCATTTTTTCTCATATTTCCAGAGACATCACCTCTCTTAAAAGACCTTTTTTTAGCTTATCATACGTAAATAATAATAATACTCCCCTAAAAAAAAGTCAATATTTTTTACACTGTATCATTTTAAAAGCTTGTTCTGCTGGAAAAAGTGAAATGGTTGGTTCTAAGATACGGGGCAACGGTTGGGCCGACAAATCCTTCTTTTGTCTGTCTTTCTTTTGATATCATATCTACTGCCTTTAACATATCTATTACGCTGGTATTAAATCTCATATTTTTGATTGCTTTTACCCACTTACCGTCTTCTATTAGGAAAGTACCATCTCTGGTCATCCCGGTTAATTGAATACTCATAGGATTGACTATATTAACATAGTGTAATCGGGAAATATAGATACCCTTGTTGATACCGGAAATCATTTCATCAATAGTACTATCTCCTTCTTTCATCACCAGATTAAAAGGGAGTGCTCCAAAAGAAGCCTGTTCTGGTGATAAGGTATTACCGGTACATTTTCTATTGAATTTTAGAGCGGTAAGATGGTCATAAACGCCGTCTTTAACTATCCCATCTTTGATAAAATATGTCTTTTCTCTAGGATATCCCACTAAATCAAAAGGTATGGGCATGGTAAGTTCATCAAAAGGATCGTCAGACACAGTAATAGTCTCCGGAAAAATCCTTTTGCCTTGATTGTTGCAGATAAAGCTCTTGCCCTCCATGATCGTTTTGCCATTAAAAGCAGAATAGCCGGTATGGTTTAAGATTTCCGCAACGGCTTCCGGAGATAGAATAACCGTATATACCCCCGGCTCAATCTCAATCTGCTCTACATTTTTTAAAGCAATCCCTAATAATTCATCAGTTATCTTATCTATATCAAAATGATTAATATCACTGTCTATAAACAGGGTATGGGCAGTAGAATTATCCCGGGTGATAACACAATTGAAATCTACTTTGGTCCCCCGGTCAAAGGCAAACACTCCTTCTGAATTAGCTACCATGAGAGTAGATTCTTCTGTTTTAAAGGCTCCCGCTGCTTCATACCCTCTTTTATTTACCCCTTTTATCAGTTGACTGACTAATTGGGCTCGATTTAAAGGAGTAAAGTTAGCAGTATCTTTAGAATATTTGCTTTTTATTTTGTATGATTGAGGTGTTACCAAATGATAATGGTAATCTAATTTTGGGGTAATTTTATTTACTTCAATTGCCTTTTCTATATTTTTTAATAGAGTGTTCTCGTCAATACTGTTCATTTGCACTGCACCGATTCTATCTTGGTTTATTATCTTTACGGTTAAATTTAGATCGGATTCCGCTACATTTTGGTGAATGTAAGATTCTGCAAATCTGGTAAGCTCACTTCTACTCTCTGAAGCAATTATTTCAAAATCGCAATTTTTAAGAATATTTTTTACTTTGTTAACAAGTTTTTTCCCAGAATTCATATCTTTCATTTGGAAGCACCTACCTTTACCTTTCTGAATCTCGCAGGGGATGTACCATGTGCGACATGCATTGCTTGCTCCGGCTGCCCTTTGCCACAATTTGGTACTCCCCAGATATGCCAATATTTTTCAGAACTTATTCCATCACAAGATTTCCAAAACTCCGGTGTTATTCCTTGGTAGACTGCGTTTTTATAAATTTTTCCTAATTTTCCATTTTTTATTTCTCTGGCAATCTCCGTGCCAAATTGAAAGTTTATCCTCTTATCGTCTATACTCCAGCTCTTGTTATCATCTAAATATAGACCTTCCTTTATATCTCCGATTAGCTTATCCAGCTCCAAATTTCCCGGGAGTAAATTGATATTAGTCATCCTAACCAGAGGTATCCTGTTCCAATTTTCTGCCCGGGCAGCACCATTACTTTTCAATCCCAATTTAAAGGCATCTTCTCTGGATGTTAAATAACCTACAAATTTTCCTTTATTCACCAGAAAACTTTTTGAGGCGGGGACACCTTCGTCATCATAACCAAAAGTACCTAACCCTCC
>CAYTVM010000353.1:0-2251 GCA_964441685.1 uncultured Atribacterota bacterium
TTATTACCCCAGATAGATAGACCTGAATCAAAGGTTCCTAAGGCATAAAATTTTCCGGCATAGGTCCCTTGATCAATGATTGAGGGTAAAAGATCAGCCTTAAATTCTTTTGTAAGATAGCTATCCATAGGTATAATATGGCCTGCCCAGGCATAATTATATAAATTGGGTCCGTCAAAATCCAACAAATCCGGCAGGTCACCAGCTAATGAAGCTGCACTAACTTGTTCATTGTAGGATCCTTCCGGTAATTGAACGGGCTTTACCACCACTTCATTTTGCATGGCGTTAAATTCTTCAACTTGGACAACAAACATTTCTCGCTCCTCTCCCTTACCAGAATGAAACCAAACTTCAATCGTTACTGGTTCAGCAAAGACTGTTAGCGTAAAACTGGTTAAAAGTAATACGCTTAATAAGATTAAAGTAAACAATGATAATTTTTTCATTTTTAAATACTCTCCTTTTAATTAATTAATTTAACTTATTTTGACTCTTAATCACTTTTTATTCGCTATACTTATCACCTCCTTTTGATGTGAATAATTAGCCTTTCCTAAAATTTTAAAAGCCTTTATTCACTACTTTCTCGACAAGACTTTCTAATGATTAATTCCGCATCTAGGATATAATTTTCTTTTTGAGAATAATTTTTTATTTTATTTTGTATCTTTGCAATGAGCATTTCGGTGGCAAGTTTACCCATCTGCCTTGTTGGTTGTCTGATAGCAGTGATGGTAGGAGTATGCAGTTTAAACCATTTAGAATCATCGAAGGATAAAATTCCGATATCTTTCGGAACTTCATATCCAAGTTCTCTAAGTGCCCCGAGAACCTGATAGCATATATTATCATTTCCACATAAAATAGAATCTAATTCTCTATTTTGGTATAACCAGCTCTTAATGATGTCTTTAATATTGCTCTCATTATAATGAATGAATTTTACATTTTCTTTTTTTGAGGAATTATGCTGTTGGGTAACTCGTTGATATCCTAATAGGCGTTGTTCCATGGTATATACACTTGTCTGGTATGCAACGAAACCTACATTCATAAAACCCTGATTAAACAGATGGTTCATAGCTTTTTTGGTAATTTCTACATTATCTATGCCGATAAAATCTATGGGAAGTGTGTCTATCTTCCTGTCTATTTGAATAGCCTGAATTTTATGGGGAATTATTGAATTGTAAGTATTGGTAGAATGGTTAACCGGGGCAAATATTACTCCTTCAATTCCGTTTTGAAGAAGCATATTAATATATAATTGTTCTTTTAACGGGTCATCCTCTGAATCACACAACATTACGCTATAGCTTTCACCATAGGCAGTTAATTCAATTGCTTTGACTATCTCCGAGAAAAAGCTTTCTCTTATGTCCGATATAATAACTCCAAAGACCCGAATCTTTTTTCCTCTTAACCCGCGGGCAAATATATTGGGAGCATAATTAAGTTTTTCAACTGCTTCAAGAACCCGATCGTTTGTTTCTTCATCAACATAACGTGTTTTGTTGATAGCGTGAGAAACGGTGGATATCGAAACATGGGCATATTCCGCAACATCTTTCATGGTTGATTTCTTTGAGTTTTCAGGTAAAATCATTGTAACCCTCTTTTTATAAAAATGTTGCGCAAACGTTTTTCTACAATTTATTTTACCATTTTCAAAATTTGTTTGTCAAATAAAAAATCAATAAAATCAACCAAAGTTACTTAACCCTTTTCGGAAGTAGGTGGCAGGAATCCATCGGAATAATAACCTTAATGCACCATTGGACTGTCTCCTGGTGCATTTATTTATAAATCATATCAAATAATTGATCTGCTGTATCCTGATCCAAGTCCTTAAGGATTTTATATTCGTCCAGGGCAGCATTTTTATCTCCCTGAACCAGATAAATCATTCCCATGCTATAGTGGGCAAAAGTATAATCAGGTTGAATACGTATAACCTGTTTAAAGGCCTCAATAGCTTTTTCATAATCCTTTAATTGACTATAAGCCCATCCCAGGCCATAATGAGCATCCATATCTTCCGAATTTTGTTTTACCGCCTCCTGAAAAGCATCAACGGCTTCCTGATATTTTTCCAGTTCTCCATAAGCCCAACCTAAATTATAATAAATATAACTGTAATCAGGGTTAATGCGGATAACCTCCTGGTAAGCTTCTATAGTTTTCTCATAATCTCCTTTTTTGTTATAGAGCCAACCTAAATAGAAAAAAGCATCAGCATGTTGGGGAT
>CAYTVM010000354.1:0-2250 GCA_964441685.1 uncultured Atribacterota bacterium
TTTTTCAATAGCTTGAGGAGAACCGCCCAACTTATCAATTTTTTCAATATACTCCCATGCTTGTTTCTCAATTTCATTGGTTAGTGTTTCTATATAGTAGGAACCAGCTAAAGGATCAACTGTTTCAGCTACTCCGCTCTCGTAAGCTAATACTTGTTGGGTTCTAAGTGCGATCCTTACTGAATCCTCCGCAGGTAGAGCCAAAGCTTCATCTTTTGAATTCGTATGGAGAGATTGGGTCCCGCCTAATACTGCTGCTAAGGCCTGTATGGTAACTCTAGTAATATTATTATCCGGTTGTTGAGCGGTTAAAGTACAACCTGCTGTTTGGGTATGAAATCTAAGCATCAAAGATTTTTCATTTTTAGCTTCAAATTTTTCTTTCATAATCTTAGCCCATAGTCTCCGAGCAGCCCTAAATTTTGCTACTTCTTCAAATAAATCATTATGAGCATTAAAGAAGAAAGATAATCTTGGTGCAAAATCATCAATTTTTAATCCAATTTTTATTGCAGCTTCTACATAAGCTATTCCATCTGCTAAAGTAAAGGCTACTTCTTGAACCGCTGTAGCCCCAGCTTCTCGAATATGATATCCACTTATACTAATGGTATTCCATAGAGGCATCTTTTTAAAACAAAATTCAAATATATCAGTAATTAACTTCATTGAGGGTACCGGAGGAAAGATATAAGTTCCTCGAGCAATGTATTCTTTTAGTATATCATTTTGAATAGTCCCTTTTAGTTTATCAGGAGCCACTCCTTGTTTTTCCGCTACTGCAACGTACATAGCTAAAAGTACAGGTGCAGGAGCATTTATGGTCATTGAAGTGCTTACTTTATCAAGGGGAATCCCATTAAATAGCTTCTCCATATCTTTTAAAGAATCTATGGTTACTCCCACTTTTCCTACTTCACCTAAAGACATATCGTTATCTGAATCATAACCAATTTGCGTGGGTAGGTCAAAAGCAACGCTTAACCCAGTTTGTCCTTGATTTAATAAATACTTAAAACGTTTATTAGATTCTTCTGCTGTACCAAAACCTGCATATTGACGCATAGTCCAAAATCTACCCCGATACATAGTGGGTTGTACCCCACGAGTATAGGGATACTGTCCAGGAAAATTCAAATCTTTATTATAGACAGACTCTTCTAAATTTACCGGAGTATACAAACGCTCAATCTCTTTCGCTGAGTAGGTAACAAACTTATTTTTTCTTTCGGGAAAGCGTTCAAGAGATTTCTGTACAACATTACTTTCCCATTCTTTTTTTGATTGTTTAATTTTTTTTATTTCTTCTTTATCAAACATCTTACACCTCTTAATATCTTATTTCGTATATCGTATATCGTATTTCGTATTTCGTTCATATTTATTTGGATAAACTTCTATGTCTATCTATTATTATGTGTTTGATGAATAAAATCTCTGCCTACAACTCATCATATATCGTTATTTAATTCCAAATACTGGTTTCTAGCTCCCTACTACTATTCTTTTCGCAATATACGATATACGCTAAACGCTATAAGCTCTAAGTTATTCTTAGTATTTTAAATTATAAACAAAAATATTTATTAAAGTGACATTTATGCCAGTGATATATTCTAATTCTCTTTTAAGGCTTTTTTGAATTTTTAATCCAATTTGGGGAATATTTTCCTCATATCTAAGCACTAAACTAATATTTATTAGAATTCCTTCTTCTTTGATACTGATTTGGGATTTACCTAATTTTACAACTTCTTTAAAATCTTTAAGAATATAAATAATTATATCTAAAATTGCATTTTCAGAAACATATAATTTTCCAAAATAGCTAAAGGGCGGTCTTACGATTGCTCTCTCGCCAATTTTCCTTTTTTTATATCTTTTTTTATAAAATATCTCCAACGATTCTAATATATTTACCGGGAATTTTCTTTGTACTTCAATCCCAGGCAAGGGTATAACATGTTTCCCCTCTTTTAATCTAACGGATTTTGCTTCCTTAATTTCTTTATTAGTGGAAACATCTTCAATTTTTAAAATTCTTTTGGGGGGTGGCAACTCTAAAGTTTTAATAATTTTATCAATCATCCTAACTGATGTTCCAATAACTAGTATTTTTGCTGGTTTAGCTTTTTTTAGCATCTCTATTGCTTCATGGGCATGAGAAGGATCTTCGAAAATAGCTGTCCTAATAGCTTGAATTCTGTTCTTATCTTTTTTTGCAGAATGTCCAGCTAATATTTTATCCTT
>CAYTVM010000355.1:0-2239 GCA_964441685.1 uncultured Atribacterota bacterium
TTATTACTCATTTTAGCAATTATGCTTCCTCAATTAATTGAAAGGTTAAAACCAAAAAATAGTTTTGGTATGGTTAAAAAATAGCTTTAGGAGCAGATTAATGAAAAGAGCAGCATTTAAAATGAAATTAAAAGCAGGATATGAAAAAGAGTATAAAAAAAGACATGATGAAATCTGGCCTGAACTAAAAGAAAAATTATCCAGAGCGGGAATTTATGATTATTCCATATTTCTCGACAAAGGAACACTGACTCTTTTTTCGGTGCAAAAATTAAAAGATAATGATACAGTTGAAGAACTCCCTTCGAAAGAGATAATGAAAAAATGGTGGGATTATATGAAAGATATTATGGAAACCAATCCAGATAATTCCCCGGTTATCACCTCTTTGGAAGAGGTTTTTCATATGGATTAAAGATATTTTTATTAAGTAAATAGATGAAGAGAAAATAATCTAAACAGTTCTATCTATTTAAAAAACGAAAACTGCTTTTCTTAATTTCTAACTAAATTAAAAGGGGTTATACCGTGAAAAAATTTGTGGCGATTGATCTGGGTGCAGAGAGCGGGAGAGTCATTGTTGGGAATTTATCAAAAATGGAAATAATATATCGTTTCCCCAATCATTTAGTCAGGGTGAAAGATAGTATTTTTTGGGATATTCTGGGCATATTCAATGAGATAAAGAAAGGCTTAAAGGAGGCTTTTAAAAAATATCCCCATCAGATAGTAAGTATTGGCATTGATGCCTGGGGAGTTGACTATGTTCTTTTGGATGATAATGGCGATCTTCTGGGAAATCCTTACCACTATCGAGACAAGAGAACAGATAATATCATGGAATTAGTTTTTAAACGAATTCCTAAAAAGGAAATATTTACCGAGACTGGCATTCAATTTATGCAGATTAATACTATTTATCAACTCTACTCATTTGCAAGGGAAAAACCTCAAATCTTGGAAGATACAAGATATTTTCTGACCATTCCCGATCTTTTAAATTACTGGTTAACTGGGATTATGAAAAATGAATATTCGATTACCACGACTACTCAGCTCTATAATCCTATAAAAAAGGACTGGTCAACCAAGATACTGAATAAACTTGGATTTAAAAAGGAGATATTTGGAGAAATAATTATGCCTGGAATAGAAGTCGGGAAACTTTTACCGGCGATTGCGCAGGAGATTGGCGCTGATTCAGAAATAGTGATTATTGCTCCTGCCTGTCATGATACCGGATCGGCGGTTGCGGCGGTTCCAATTGAAGATAATACTCATTGTGCCTATATTAGTTCAGGTACCTGGTCTTTAATAGGAATAGAATCTCCAAAACCAATTATCAATGAAAAAAGTTTCCAATTTAATTTTACCAATGAAGGTTCTGCTGATGGCGGCTTCAGGTTTTTAAAGAATGTTACTGGCTTCTGGATTATTCAGGAGTGTAAGAAATTCTGGGATGAGAATGTAAAGTTATATTCTTATGATGAATTGACTGAAATAGCTCTAAAATATGGTCCTGCAGATTTTAAAATTGACCCTGATGATTCAAGATTCTTAAAACCTGGTTTAACTGATGACAATATGCCAGATAGAATAAAAGCTTATTGCCGGGAAACAGGGCAAAAAGTGCCAGAGTTACCTGCAGAGATCACCAGAGGAATTATTGAGAGTTTAGCCAATAAATATACCAAGACGATTGAAATGATAGAAGAAATTACCGGTAAATCTATTAAAGAGATATACATTATAGGAGGGGGAAGTCGAAACGGTCTTCTGTGTCAACTGGTGGTTAAGGCAACGGGTTTACCTGTTTTTGCCGGACCGGTTGAGGCAACTGCTATTGGGAATATAATGATTCAGGCAAAAACTATGGGGCAGATTAAATCAATTGTTGAGGGTAGAAAGATAATCAGAAGATCCTTTGATATTAAGAAATATTTACCTGAAGAATAAAGATAAATGAGTTAAATATGAAAGTTTTATTTTAAGAATGGTAAAATACGCCAAGGAGGGTTAAAATAAATGGCCATAGCAGTGCTTATGCCCAAACAAGGACAGTCTGTTGAATCCTGTCTTATTATTAAATGGAATAAAAAAGTAGGGGATAAGGTAAAAGCTGAAGAGTCTATCTGTGAAGTGGAAACCGATAAAGCAGTCTTTGAAGTGGAAGCTCCTGAGGCAGGAACAATGCTTAATATATTTTATAAAGAGGGAGACGATGTGCCGGTGCTTACTA
>CAYTVM010000356.1:0-2222 GCA_964441685.1 uncultured Atribacterota bacterium
GATTTTACCATCTTATGTTCTGAAACCCATTGTAGTTCGGGGCTAACAGCCATACATTCTACTACTAAAACATTAACTTTTCTCTTTGCTGCTTCAGTAAAAATTTTCAGCTGTTCAATAATATTTGCATTCCCTCTTCGTTTGATGGGTACTTCTGTTCCGTCTTCCAAAATTAACCGGGGAAGTGTTCCGGTTGTCTTGGCGAGCACTTTAAATCCCGCTTCTCTTAGACCGGCTGCGATTAAACGGGTAGTGGTTGATTTCCCTCTGGTTCCATTGACGTGAATACGGATAGGAATCTTTTTAATCCTTTTAAAATGATTAATCTGTTCAAAAATTCCGTATATTAAAAACATTATTGAAAATATAAGGATAATAAACATATTATAAATGTAAACCTCTCTATTTAATAGGTCTTTCCGATCTTTTTAAATCAATAATATCATTTTGTTTTAATTATATCAAAATGATATTATTAGTGTAAACTTTAGCGGGGTAGTTAGAAAAAGATTAGAGAAAAAACAAAATAGTCATAATGGTAACTTTTTTCTTTGGTGAATACTTATAATTTTGACAAAAGATAATATTTACTTAGAATAAATATAGTAGCTTTCATTAAAGTATTTATTTTTTATAATCTAAGGGAAGGGCATTAATGAATAGTTGGATAAAGGGAAAATTATCTATAATCCATCTTTTTTGGGCCGTGGTTATTTTACTTGTTGGGTTGCTAATAATAGAGCAAACTAAATTTACAGCAAAAACTACTTATTATAATGAACAAGTACAAGCAGCGGAAATTATGAAAAGCTCTTTAGAAGCAATTAAAGAAGAACGATTAAAAAGAAATATACCATTAGATATAAGATTAGATCCCAATCAAACCGGTATTATTGGTGAAGAATATACTCAACTTACTACTACTTTAGGGAATCTCGAGGCAAAAAGAACTAGCACCAATCCTGCTTTTGCTGCTCTATTGGTTAAATATTTTAAGGAAGCTAATTTAAAAAAAGGGGATGTAATTGCTATTGGTGCCAGCGGCTCTTTCCCAGCTTTAATTGTGGCTGCTCTTTCTGCTGCCAGAGTGTTGGAATTAGAACCATTACTTATTTATTCTGTTGGCTCATCAGAATATGGAGCTAATATTCCTGAATTTACTTTTGTACAGATGTTAGATTGTTTAAACAAAAAAGATATCTTACCTTACAAATTATTAGCTATTTCCATGGGAGGATACCTTGACCAGGCTGAGGGAATGTTTTATCCTGATTCACAGGATACTATAAAAAAAATAGTTCAAGATTCTGGTACTTTTGTTATAAGTGCAGATAGCATAGAAGAGAACATTCTGCAAAGGATGCACCTTTACAGAGTAGCTTCGAGCGGAAAATCCATTAAAGCCTTTGTAAATATCGGTGGCGCTACACCGAATTATGGCAATACCAATGCTTCAATAACTTATCCCAATGGATTGGTGATTGGTGGTCCAAAAATTCCCGACCATCCAGAGCGAGGATTAATGTTCGAATATCAAAATTTAGCAGTTCCTATTGTTCATCTATTAAATATTAGAGATTTAGCGGTAAAGAATGGATTGCCAATCGATCCTATACCATTGCCAGAAATAGGAGAAGGGGGAGTATATCAGCAAAAATCTTACAATAAAGTAATTATTTTTCTGGTAATTGGAATAGAATTTTTTTATTTATTCTGGGCTTTGGTGAAACGAAGAAGCAATTATAGTTAAAGGATTGTCAAGTTCAATGTGATCACTCGCAAAGATATGATTATAACGTATAATTATTCCAGTGTTTTAAAAGCAATGGAGTATTGCAATATAACCTATTTATAATTGGTCAATTAAGCAATCGATGAATTAGTAAATTAACTAATAAGCCGGATGATTGATTAAATAGAGATCTCATAATGCCAAAGAGTAGTTCTGTCTTTTTATTTTTAACCGATACTAATTACTTCTTTTAACCTATGATATATTTTTTCAGTCTCATCACACATACAAAAGTTGCGAAAGTCGTCTACTCGCCTCCACCATAGTAGATGCGAAAGCCCTTTAACTAAAAAATTAAAGGACTTTTATTTATGAATATTTTATAAATCTAATCTTTAAATATTGCTCTAATATTGAAGAATTAACTGATTTAATCTAACATTTTCAGTTGTAATATTTCCCTTAAAAGTTCTGAAAGCGTCCAATAGGG
>CAYTVM010000357.1:0-2208 GCA_964441685.1 uncultured Atribacterota bacterium
TATGGTTTGGATTACGCAGGAAAGTTTAGAAATATTCCCTTTGTTTTTACTCTTAATCCCGAAATATACCAGGGAGAGTTGAAGTAAACCGTTACCTGGTTACCCAGTTACCCGGTTGACCAGTCAAATTAACCAGCTAACTGGTTTTATATTAATTCTTCAACTAACTAACCAGTTAACTAACTAGATAATTAAATACGAGATACTAATTAGCTAATCGGAGAACCGGCAAACTGGCTAACCGGATAACTCTTTCTTAACTCGATACTCGATACTATATACTCGATACTTTCTTTTTTTATGTTTGTTTTTACTTAGAAATTATGTTAAAATTATTATTACAATAAGAGTTATAAAATAAGCTTATTATAAGAAATTTTTGAAAAAAGGAGATCTTTTCTTGCCTAAATTACCAAATTTTAATAAAAAAAATTTAAACGGAAATAAAAATTATAGAAATATTGGTCTATATTTACTGATGTTAATTATTACAGTTTCAATTATAAGTTCGTTTTTTGAGCCCGCATCTATCACTCAACAAGAGCTTACCTATTCTGAATTTTTAAGAGAAGTTGAAACGAATAATGTATCTAAAGTTACCATTGTTGATAATTCCATTACCGGTAGACTCATAGATGGTACAGAATTTTCTACTTATTCACCTGATGATCCGGAGATGATAAATATCCTTCGAAGTAAAAATATAATAATAGAAGCAAAACCCCCTGCAAAGGTATCCTGGTGGATGCAGTTACTTTCATCTTTATTGCCCATGGTTTTAATCATTGGAATATGGTTATTTATGATACAACAAATGCAAGGTGGAGGCAATAAGGTTATGTCCTTTGGGAAAAGCAAGGCCAAGCTTTTAGGGAAAGAAACCCCCAAAATAACTTTTAAGGATGTGGCTGGAATTGATGAAGCAGAAGAAGAAGTCCAAGAAGTAATTGACTTTTTAAAAAATCCAGCTAAATTTAAGAAATTGGGTGCAAAAATACCTAGAGGGATTTTACTTTATGGACCACCAGGGGTAGGTAAAACCTTACTAGCTCGAGCTATCGCCGGTGAAGCAGGTGTATCTTTTTTTAGTATTAGTGGATCTGATTTTGTAGAGATGTTTGTAGGCGTTGGTGCTTCTCGAGTAAGAGATTTATTCAAACAAGCCAAAGCCAATGCCCCCTGTATTATTTTTATGGATGAAATTGATGCGGTAGGAAGACATCGGGGAGCCGGTTTAGGCGGAGGACATGATGAGAGAGAGCAGACCTTAAATCAATTATTGGTAGAAATGGATGGTTTCGATCAAAATATAGGTGTAATAATGATCGCTGCTACTAACCGTCCGGATATCTTAGATCCTGCACTACTGCGGCCGGGAAGATTTGATAGGCGGATTGTCATAGATAGACCCGATATAGTAGGACGGGAAGGAATTTTAAAAATCCATGCCCGAGGTAAACCCTTAGCTAAAGATGTGGATATTAAGGTTTTAGCCAGAAGGACTCCTGGGTTTGTGGGTTCTGATTTAGCCAATATGGTAAATGAAGCTGCCCTATTGGCCTCAAGAGAGGGTAAGAATGAAATCGGAATGGAAGAATTTGAAGCTGCTATAGATCGGGTTATTGCCGGACCAGAAAGAAAGAGTAGGCTAATTAGCGATAAAGAGAAAGAGATAATTGCTTATCATGAGTCGGGACATGCCATTGTGGCTAAAATGTTACCTAATTGTGATCCGGTACATAAAGTTTCCATTATCCCCCGAGGAAATGCTATTTTAGGTTATACCTTACAGCTTCCTACCCAGGATAGATACCTCATTAGTAAGTTAGAATTAATGGATAGATTAGCAGTTTTATTGGGGGGGAGAGTGGCTGAAGATATAATATTTAAAGATGTGACTACCGGTGCACAGAATGATCTGGAAAGAGCGACCAAAATTGCTCGCCAAATGATAACTGAGTACGGTATGAGTGAAGCTTTAGGACCGGTTACCTTGGGGAGAAAAGAACATGAAATATTTTTAGGCAGAGATATTTCTCAAGAACGTGATTATAGTGAGGAGATTGCCAATAAAATAGACAAAGAAGTTAGAGAAATTGTTGAAACTGCCTATGCCCGAGCAAAAGATATTTTGACCAAGAATAAAACAAAATTAAAAAAGATTGCCCGTAATTTGATTAAAAAAGAAACGCTAGAGGGAAAAGACTT
>CAYTVM010000358.1:0-2202 GCA_964441685.1 uncultured Atribacterota bacterium
CACTTTCAGCACACATCAATGTCCCTCCAAAATCAAAAAATATTGCTTTATATTTGGTTACTTTATAATTATTTATTTTTTTCATCTTTATCCTCCTTTTAGCTTATATATTATATCACTATTTTGGTCTATAAACTGATTTCAAAACGGTTTTTTATTGAGAATAATAATTTTTATTCTTTTATTTTTAAAAGTAAGAGAGAAGTTATTATAGCAAATATCAATCCAGCCCAGAAGGGTGACGAAGAACCAAACTGGAGTTTCAAATATCCTCCCAGGGAAGGTCCGAAAGATCCGATTAAACCAGTAGAGGTGCCTATAAAACCAATGACCAATCCCCTTGATTGTTGATGAGTAATGTCTGCTAACAATGAACCATAAGCGATATAGCAGCTTTGAAAAAAAATATATAAAATAATAAATAGGAAAAAAGTAAGCAATTGAGATGCACGCAAGCTCCATAAAATTGAAAATATTCCCATTCCTAATGCGCTATTCGAAAGCACTTTTTTACTGCCCCATTTTTCGATGATTTTTCCGCCCCAAATACTATAAATAACTGCTCCAAAACCACCCAAAGAAAAAAGAAGATTAATTTTTGATTTGCTAAAATGCATGATTTCATTTGCGTATAGAGATATAAATGGCCCATTAGTCGTGAGATTGAATAAAAGAAAGAGGGAAGAGAGAGCAGCAACAACCAATAATATCTTTTTATTAAATAACTTTTTAAAAGAATCATTTTTATTCATTTGTATTCGATGATGATGAGTCTCTTTTAACCAGAACATCCTGGCCAAAGCACATAACAATGTAATAAAAGTAGTAAGATAAAATAAATATTTTATGTTCATTCGAGAAATCAATAGCATTCCTATGGCTGGGCCAATGGTTATTCCCAAGACAACAAATAATTCAAATATGCTATAAGCTTTGGCCCGTTTAATTTTTGGAACCGATTCGGCAATCATGGCATAAAAAGAAGGCAATTGAAGAGCACTTACAATATTTGCAATGACAAGAAAAAATACTAATAAATACCAGTGAGTAGAATTTGCAGCCAAGAAATATAATAAAGGAAAGAAAAAAGTTGGAAAAACAATTAAGCATTTTCGCCCGAAACGGTCAGAAAGCACTCCTCCAAAAAATTGCACTAGAGTAGAAGCAAGCGAAAGTAATGTATATGAAAATCCTACTTGAAAATCATTAGCTCCTAATTCTTGAAGATAAATTGGGAGAATAGGATACCAGCTGAAAATACCAAGAATAACAAAAAACACAGATAAAGATAATACCAAAACATTTTGTTCGATAAATAATGATTGACGGATTTTAGTCAAGAAATTCATTAAAAACTCCTTAAGTTTTTGTTAATACTAAATTTTTTATATAAACTATGGTAAAATATTAACAATTATAGCATAATATAAAAGATAAGATAATAAATGGAAAGAAGAAATATATCTTAATATTTTTTTAGAAAAATAGCAGGAGAAAAAGAACTAAGGGGAGAATATTATAAAAAAAGGAGGTAACATAAATGGAATTAAAGACAGTGAGAATGGAATGCCCTGAAGATGCCAATATTATTATTGGTCAGGCTCATTTTATTAAAACCGCAGAAGACCTCTATGAAGTGATGGTTAATGCTGTCCCGGGAGTAAAATTTGGTCTGGCTTTTAATGAGGCTTCAGGACCTTGTCTGATAAGGGCAGAAGGGAATGATTCAGGGCTGAAGACTTTAGCGATAAAAAATGTGAAAGCTATTGAGGCAGGACATGTTTTTGTAATTATTTTAAAGAATGCTTTTCCTATCAATGTATTAAATGCAATAAAAAACTGCCCTGAAGTTTGTTCAATATTCTGTGCTACTGCTAACCCGGTTGAAGTAATTACTGCCCAAACTGATTTGGGTAGAGGGGTACTGGGAGTCATTGACGGGAATTCACCTAAGGGTGTAGAAACAGATAAAGATGTTCAGGAACGAAAAGAATTTTTGAGAATGATTGGATATAAAAAATAGCGTAGAGCGTACAGCGTAGAGGGATAGTGAAAAAAGAAGAAGAAAGATAAGGTTCTAAGGTACAAGTAGGGGCAGACCTTTTGTCTGCTCGAAATAAGCAATGTGTTGTAGGGGTTTAATTTATCAAACCCGCAATTAATATGATTCGAATAAATCCGCCTCTTTGAAAAATCTAAAAA
>CAYTVM010000359.1:0-2202 GCA_964441685.1 uncultured Atribacterota bacterium
CTTACCTTTTCGACAATTAAAATTTAAATGATTAACGGCTAATACCTCACCTCTTTTTTTATCATTGAAAATCTTGGTCAATCCTTCTACCTGGATCATTTCTTTATTAGAAACCTCTTTTTTGTTTTTTTCTATTAGCATACTCTAGTCCCGAATGTCATTTGTTATGTAACCGTTAAAACATTTCCAACGCATTTATAATTTCTTCCCTTACTTCTCTATCTTCTTCGCTCTTTAGAGCTTTTTCTAAAGCAAATTTCGCTTTTTCTCCTCTAATTTTACCCAAAGCCCAGGAAGTATGTCCCCTTACTATCGAATTATCATCCTCTTGCAAGGTTCTAATTAAAGGAACTATAGATTTAGTATCACCAATATTACCTAAAGCCAGTACGGCATTCCTTTTAATTGCTTCTCTTGGTCTCATGGCAATCTGATTATAAGCGAAATAATTCTGAAATTCCTCTTCAGTCATTTGCAACAGTGGTATTAAAGGAATTCTCGAACCAATAAATCCATATTCCGGTCTATATTTTTTAGGTTTTACTTTATGATTTTGAGGGCAAACCTCTTGACAGGTAGTGCAGCCATATAATCTATCTTCCCATTTTTCCCGAAAAGCTAAAGGTACATTCATCGGCCTTTCCGAAATAAATTGAAGGCATTTAGTCCGGTCGATGACATAAGGGGAAACAATCGCCTTAGTCGGACATGAATCGATACATATCGTGCAATCACCACAATCTCGATGAAGGGGTTCGTCTATTTCCAACCTTAATTCAGTTATAATTTCTCCTAAAACTATCCAAGAACCGAATCTTTCGGTAATAATTATCCCGTTTTTCCCATACCAGCCTACTCCGGCCCGCCGGGCAATTGGCTTTTCTGTTAAAGATATGTAACAAGATTTGTTTTTTGATTGATATTTAAAATCAGTTTTTTGATTGATGAAATCAATTATTTTTTTTAGCTTTAATTGTATATCATAATAAAAATTACCCACATCATATTTGGCAATCTTTCCATAGAGTTGTTCTTTATCTTGAATATCTTCTGTCTCTTCTATTAAGTAACACTGGGCAACACTAATGATGGATTTTGCTCTTTTTAAAATACTCTTCGGATTGCATCTTTTATTAATTTTATTCAGATTTAATTGCTTTGTAATTGCTGAAATATTTTTTGAGATATGGTAATCGTTTTCAGGAATATAACCCTTTTTTATAATTTCTAAAATAGACCTTTCTGTTTCCGGGAAACTCTCAGCATTGGTAATTCTAACAACATCTAAACCTATCTCTTCTCCTAACTCTTTTATCTGTGAAGCTAAAGACATAAATCCCCCATGGTTGGGTCAAATCTCCACATTAAAAAAAGGATAATTAAAAAAGTTTTGTAAGTTATATTAAATATGGAGACCCTCACTAATCCAACCATTTCATTTAATTTTTTTTCTGAAAAGCTTTGGCCATAATAATTATTCCTACAGCAATTAAAATTACCGGCCATAGTCTACCCCAACCTACCCAGGGGAAGAAACCGTTCAATAAAAATATTATGCCTATAACTATTACAATTATGCCTCCAAAAATCCTTCTATTCTTCTCTGATTTATGGTAAGATTCTTCTGATTCAAAATGTTCTTTAACCTCTTCAATTACTTCCTTTGCACCCTTTTTGACTTTTTCTTTTATATTTTCTCTCTTTTCAAAAGCTTCATCAGACTCCTGATCAGGATTCTTGGGGATTACAATCCAGGCGATAATATAAGCAACAACTCCTGCTCCACCTAAAAGAACAACCAACACAGTCAATAACCTAACCAAGGTAGGGTCAATTTCAAAATATTCAGCAATCCCTCCACATACACCAGCAATCATGTAATCTTTTCTCGACCTGTAAAGTTTTTTACTCATCATTTAATTCACTCCTTTTATAATATATAATTTAACAATTTACCAATTAGCCAATCTCCCGATTAAATTAGTCGTTAGAATAGTGTAAAGTGTATAGCGTACAGCGTTTAGCGTATAGTATTATAATTAACAAAACTCTTGCCTTTTTATCTTTTCTTTCATAATTTATAACTTTATTCCATCTTCCCTTTCCCCTTTTCTTTAAAGAGAAACGGGTAAATAATTCCATATATATTTTTAGATTTTTCAAAGAGGCGGATTTATTCGAATCATATTAATTGCGGGTTTG
>CAYTVM010000360.1:0-2193 GCA_964441685.1 uncultured Atribacterota bacterium
AATATCGCAGACTTGGAATTAAAAAATAGTCAAAAAAATCCCAAAATTATTTTAGAAGAATTGGTTATGAATATTATAAAACAGGGAAAATAGTATCTTGTATCTCGTGAATCATATCTCGCTAAGAAACAAATAGTTACAATATTTAAAAAATAAAAAGCTGTGCGTTTGAATTTATTTTTCCTTCGAGATACTAGATACTAGATAGGAACAACGGAATTGTATCTCGTATCTCGCCAATCGTATCTAGTTAAGAGAATGGAAGTCCGAAGATAAAATTAAGAAGACAGAATAAAAAAGCAGTAATGTCATTGCGAGGAACAAAGTAAGCCTGCCCCAGCGGAAGCAGGGAAAGTAATCTCGATAAATATTTAAAAAATGTAGGGCTCGGATAAATCCGAGCCCTACATTAAAGACAATATATCCTATAAAAAAATTTTAAATTATTAATTACGATTTTGTTTTTTCAGTTTTAGTTTTTTTAGTAGTTTTCTTTACTTTTTTAACTACTGGTTTTTTAGCAACTTTTGGTGTTTTTTTAACTACTGGTTTTTCTTGAATCTTTTCTACTTTTTTAGGAGTAGCAGGCACAACCTTCTCGGTTGCTTCTGGCACTGCTAAAGCATTTAGTTTTTTTGTTAAAATTGATTTTTGACGTGAAGCGGAATTTTTAGGTAAAATACCTTTATTAACAGATTTATCTAAAATTGAAACAGAATCTTTAAAATATTTACTTGCCTCTTCATTGTTTTTTTCCGAAAGGGCAAGATTATATTTTTTAATGCTACTTTTTATTTTTGATTTATAAGATATATTTCTTAAATGACTTTTATTAGAGGTTTTAACTCTTTTTATTGCTGACTTTATTCGGGGCATAACTATTTCCTTTCAATAATGTTAAATTTTACTGGATAAATTCTAACATTATTTTAATTTAAAATCAAGCATTAATCAGTATATAGTATATAGTATCGAGTATCGAGCAAAGAGAGAAGATAAAAGAGAGAGAAAAGTAGGATTTGATTACTCAAATCCGCTAGTACAATTACAAAACAATACGGATAGGATAAATTCGAGCCCTAGATTAAAATTAATGTTTTATACGTAGATGGTTTTTTAGTTTTTAATTATGGTTTCCCTCTTTTCGCTTTAAGTTTTTCGCTAAATAAAGAGATTGCCATGCTCACTTAGTTTGCTCGTAATGACAGAAAAGCCCGAAAACAGTTATAGTTTTTGAAAACTGATTTTTTTACTCGGTACTCGATACCGCCTTCTCTTAATACTTGTTTTTACTACATACTATATACTCGATACTCAATACTGATTAGGAGAGCAAATGGAAACAAAGCACAAAGTCGCTAAATATGCAGGAATAGTAATTATTGCCACTTTATTTTGTAGGATATTAGGTTTGGGCAGAGAAATAGTCATTTCCAATAGATTTGGAGCAGGGATTGAAACTGATGCTTTTTTTATAGCCTTTATGATTCCTAATCTACTGAGGAGTTTTTTAGGAGAGGGTGCTTTAAACTCAGCCTTTATACCTATTTTTACAGAATATTTAACTAATCATGATAGAAAAAAAGCTGAATATTTTGCCAGGAACGTCTTAAATATCTTGATGATAATTTTAATAATTATAGTCATGTTAGGTATTTGGGGAGCTCCTTTGCTAATTAATATAATCGCTATAGGCTTTAAAAGTAATGCGTATAAATATCAATTGGCTATAAATTTAACCAGAATCATGTTCCCTTATATTGGTTTTGTTGCAGTTGCTGCCTTGTTTATGGGTATTTTAAATTCCTATGATCATTTTTTGGCACCTGCCTTAGCGCCGGCTATGTTAAATATTTTTGTTATTATTTTTGCCCTTACTTTAAGTTATAAATATGGTGTGTACAGCATTGCTTGGGGAATAATTTTCGGGGGAATAAGTCAAGCATTAGTACAAATACCGGTATTGGTAAGGCAAAAATTAAAATATAACTTTACAATAGATTTTAGCGACCCAGGATTAAAGAAATTATTAACACTATTAATACCTGCCATGATAGGCCTGGCTATTACTGAAATTAATGTCGTAGTGGATAGGACAATTGCTTCTACTCTAATTGATGGAAGTATTTCGGCTTTGTATTATTCCAACAGATTAGTACAATTTCCCTTGGGGGTATTTGGAATTGCTATTTC
>CAYTVM010000361.1:0-2192 GCA_964441685.1 uncultured Atribacterota bacterium
AGGAATTGAAGCCTTAAGCAGGGGAGCAAAAAAAGTAATATTTATCGATAAAGAAGTGAAATGCATAAAAATTATAAAAGAAAATTTAGAAAGAACCAAAAATAACCAAAATGCGTTCGTTTACAAAATAAATTTTTTGGCTGGCTTAAAATTATTGGCAAAAAAAAATTATTTATTGAATTATATCTTTCTTGATCCTCCTTACAGTAAGGGCTTGATTAATATTACTTTACTAGAAATAGCAAAGTTGCCTATATTGAAAAAAAATGGAATAATCATTGCCCAACACTATAAAAAAGAAAAAGTAATGAATAATTTGGACAATTTAAAATTATTTGATCAAAGAAGATACGGAGAATGCTATCTATCTTTTTATAAATATGTTATTAATTAATCCGTATCTTGTGCAAACTAGCGTATAGCGTTTAGCGTATACATTTTGTTACATAGTTAGTTATCTGGTGAGTAGAAAGAAGTCAGAATGCAAAACCGATTCTTTTTATCTCTTTATCCAAAAACTATAAACCGATAACTGAAAACCGATTTCCTTCACTCGATACTCGATATTATTTTTTCTTGATATTGATTTTACTATATACTATATACTCGATACTGGATACTATAATATAATACTATATGCTAAATGCTGTAAGCTTGACGCTAGCTTTTACTACTATCGACTAAATTATTAAGGAGGGTAAAATGAAAATAGCAGTTTATCCAGGAAGTTTTGATCCGATTACTAATGGCCATCTAAATATTGTTGAAAGGACTGTAAAAATTGTTGATAAATTAATAGTTGCAGTAGCAGTTGATTCTAGAAAATCAACTTTATTTTCAGCCCAAGAAAGAACAGATATGATAAAAGAGGCCACCAAGGGTTTAGAAAATGTTAAAGTGATGTCATTCTCTGGTTTGCTAACTGATTTTGTGAGAAAAAATAAAGCAAATATTATAATCAGGGGGATGAGAGCTATTTCTGATTTTGAATATGAATCACAATTAGCTTTAATGAATAAAAGTCTTGCTCCGGAAATTGAAACAATTTTTATGGTTACTTGCTCTAAGTATTCCTACTTAAATTCCAGCATAGTTAAAGAAATAGCGAGTTTAAGAGGTAACATATCGCAGTTGGTCCCGGAAATTGTTGAAAAAAAATTGAATACATTATTTTTTAATAAAAAAGTTTAACAAAACAATTTAGCTGTATTTTTTAGTGAAAATATTTATTATTAAATTGGAATAAAAATCTACACGTAGAATAAAGAGAAACAATGTACTATTTTAAAAGATATTTTTTAATTATTATCATCACATTTCTAATTTTACTCGGTCTAATTCCGACTCCCTATTACCTGGTAATTCCCGGGCAGGCCGTTAAGCTTAGTGAAAAAATTACGGTAGAAAATGGCGAAAAAGACGCTAAAGGCAAATTTATTCTCACTTCAACCGCCATAATAAAAGCAAATTTATTATTATATATTTATGGTTTTTTTGATCCCAATATTGATTTAAAAAATAGGGATGATGAAATATTATTCAATATGGAACAAAAAGATTATATTAATACAATGGAAAAATTAATGCAAGAAAGTCAGATGATTTCCAAAATTGTAGCTCTAAGGAAAGCTGGATATTTACCAGAAATATCTGGACATGGAATATTGGTTAACGGAACATTAGATAATAGTCTGGCGAAAAATAAGTTATTGCCAGGTGATGTGATTACAAAAATTGATAAGCAACCAGTTTACGTACTAGAGGAATTATCAGAAATTATCAGAAATTATAATTCAAATCAAATTGTTAGTATTACTTTCTTAAGAGGTAATAATGCGTATTCAACATCAATTCCTCTTATTGAACTTGACGATGCTGATGATAAAACGGAAAGAATAGGAATTGGTATCTATGCTGAAACCAAAGATCTTCAATGTAATTTTCCATTAGAAATAGAAATAGAATTGAACAAGATAAGGGGGCCTTCTGCTGGTCTGATGATTGCCTTGGAAATATTAAATCAACTTACGGAAAACGATCTAAGCAGTAATTTGGTAATTGCTGGGACTGGTAATTTAAGGATCGATGGAAGTATTACAGAGGTAGATGGAATTAAACAAAAACTTATTTCTGCAAAAAAACAGAAAGCTGATGTATTTTTAATTCCTCAAAAAAATTACGAAGAAGCTCTT
>CAYTVM010000362.1:0-2181 GCA_964441685.1 uncultured Atribacterota bacterium
TTGGATGGCTCAACCCCGTCAAGGCGTAAAGTATTACAGTCTCTTTCCAGCCGACCCTAAGAATACTCTAAGAATATGAAATAGAGTAAGGGGCTGACAGAATACGTAGCCTGCAAAGGAAACATTTGCCGGGCAAGTAGGACTTTAAGGAACAAATGCAAACCTCACTGCAGGGAATAGCAAAGAAGGCAAAACTAATTTGTCTTTTACGGAAGCGAGTATTTCTGAAGAGCCCAGTGCGGTAGTTCCGCACGCTGGGATCTGTGCGGGGGCAGTCAGGTGACTGGCTGTCCTACCGTGACAACCTATAGGGTTAGTGTCAAAGGGATCTCTTGACAATACGTTTATTTGTTAGGCAAGAATTTCAAAATTTGAAAGGATGGGAGTTAAAAGGAAAATGTACCAAAGTATGTTTTAAACAGTTGATCAAATCAATTACAAAAACTACTGAATATCGCTAAGAAGATTACTAAACTCTTTTAGAACAGATTCATTTGCAGCTAATATATACTTAATCAGTAATTTGCTTGGGTGCAATAAATAATCTGATAATTCCTTAAGTGTGAATTTTTCCCCATTAATCTTTCCTAAAACCGCTTTTGCTTTCATTGCAATAAATGCTCCTGCTACCACGTCGTGCGGAGCTTGTCCCTCAAGATCAAATACTATATCCACAATACCATCTCCAAGTTTAGCCATCATTGGGTTGCCAGCAAAATTATAAAATCGGAACTTAATACTTTTGCTATTGCCTATGTCTCTGTTCTTCTTTTCTATGTCTCCAATTTCATTAAGCCAATGGACAAATTTCTTCTTGTTATTCAACCTAAGGAGTTGTAATAGGTTCTTGCTTTTTTGGGCATACATACAAATACTTGCATCTTTGAGTTCTCGAGATTTTGAAGGCCCAGCAAGTGAAAATTCTTGATCTCCTAATGTTTCACTTAATAGTCTCTTGTAAGCTCCCTTTCTGTCAGCAGTAGCATAATAGATATAATCACCTCGGACTGCTATAAATGCACCCAGAATTTTAACTTCCTTATTATTATTAACTTGGTAAAAGGTAATTGCAGAACACCAATTTGAAAAACCTCGTTCAAGAAGGTCCGTTCCATCTATCATATCCATCAAAGCTATTATTTTGTTGGTTTCTTTGCTCAAATCAATCTTTTCACTAAAGCTCTCTTCGCCAATCACAAAGACTTTATCTTTCCCAAGTTTATTCATTAAAATATCCCTCATTGTAAATTCTGCATTAAGATCAACTGAAGCTAAAAGTTTATTGCCTTTCGCCGTTTTACGAAATATTGGGTTAAATGCTAAATCAGGTCTATGTTCGATTGCTCTCTCCATAGATCTATCAATCCCAAGTATCATCTTGATCAGGTCATTATATGAGAATAGGCCAAGAAACATATCATTTTTTAAAGACAAAACCATACCTCCTTTCCATAAGGATAAAAGCGATCTTAATCAAATCTAATTTAGTGAGTTAAAAGTAAAATACTTCTTGGAATTAAACTAAGATAGTCCTCCTCATTATTTACATAAAAGCCACTTGTCATCAATTGCGCAAGTTTTCTAGCATCTTTCCTTTTAAAAAGTAAAGTCTCCTCGTTATACTTACATAAATTCTCTTTAATCCTTTTTATTTCTTCTTTTTCCTTCTTGCTCATCTGCACTTTACTATGTTTTTTCATTTCGCATCTAGCTTGTACCACTTTTATCTACCTCCTTGAATAAATGGCATTTTTACTGTTGTATTAACCATTATAATTGTATCACTAAACTTGTCAAGTGTTCAAAAGTGTTCAAAAGGATTGAGTCAAAAGGATTGGTCTTCCTCCGATAAAACGGACAATCAGTTAAGCAACCATGGTTATTTTCTCGTATTGAACCTCCCCCGCTTTACTGAACACCAAGTTAAGAGCTATAATTAAATGATTGGAGGTTCAAAAAATATGTAAGGAAATAGAAGACAATACGGTGAAGAAGTCAAAAAAGATACAGGGACAGAACAGCCTAAACCAACTATAAACTCTTCCATTATCATATTAACATTTTTTTGACCAATGATAAGTGACTATTAATATATAAGGAACACATCTTCTTTAATTTTTAGTTTCTAATATTTCTAAAAATAGCTCTACTATTTTAGGCTCAAACTGAGTGCCGTTTCCT
>CAYTVM010000363.1:0-2179 GCA_964441685.1 uncultured Atribacterota bacterium
AAAAAGCTCTCTTTTCTGTAACTTTTTCCTTAAGGATTCAATTAGAGCTAGAATTTCAGTATGTTGATCCATAAGATCTGAAAAATAATTATATTTTTTATCAGGCTCGTCAGGATTATAAGAAATAAATATTGCCTTTTCCTCAACAAAAAAATGTTTCTCTAAATTCCACTGAAAAGTATTAAAAGAATTACTTAAAAAACCAAAATCACGACCAAGATTATTTTCCACATCTTTGAGATATTTCATAATACGATTATGATCTTTAATCATTAAATCCAAAATCTCAGTTGATTTCATTTTCTCATCCTACGTTTATTCAACATTTATCACTTCAACTGGACATCCATCAGCTGCCTCTTGCACACAACCACTAAGATCATCACCCACTTTGCCCTCAGCAGGACCATTCGTCTGATACTTTTTTGTTATGCTTGCCTTTTCACCGCTTTCAACAACAAAAACCTTTGAACAAGCAGACTCACATGCGCCACATTCAATACATTCTTCTTGATTAATACTTACTTTCATATTTTTTATGCCTCCAAATATTTTATTTAATATGCTTTTTCATATCATCAATAAATTTCAACGGATTTATTGGGGTAAAAACATAGTTATATCCTTTTTTTGTTGAAATTAAAACACCATCATCAAAATTACTCATCGCAACAGTTGCATTACCAACCCCTGGAAGATAATACCTACCACCTAAAAAACTAGCACCAAAAAGTCTAAAACCAAAAGGAATGGGAACCTTTTTAACCTCTTTAATATCAGAAAACATAATCTCATGTTTTTTTAACAAGCCACCTACTATAAGTTTGTCTTTAGAAATAATAAAACTTAATCGATATCCTCTAAATAATGTAAAGACAATTACTAGAATTACTATAAAAAATGTTATGACAAAAATACTTTTATCAAAAAATGTCATAGGGGTAAGAAGCGGAATTCCAATAAACATAATGACTAAAAAAACCAAAATAGCCCAGTATAAACCTGCAATCCACTTTGATACCTTTGATTTAAAAATAATATCATTATTATTTTTCATGATTTGTTCCTCCATTTTTATGTTCTAACCAATTTGTTATATTATCCAAGACTCTTTTATCAAAATCAGTTTCCAAGGATTTCAAAGAAGTCTTAGGATCCATTTTCCCAGGATTATATCTTAACATATGATTCATATTAGATAAAATCACTAATTTAACATCAACATTATTTTCAAGTAATATTTTTTCAAATCTTTTTCCCTCCTCGGCTGGCACTTGATAATCTTTTTCACCAAACAATAACAACACAGGACAAGATATTTTTCCAGCAATATCTTCGAAATTATAATCAAAGCTTTGAATAAACCAGGCAGGTCGAAATTGTTTAGCTATAGCTTTTTTAGCGGTTTTAGCAGGTAGGATTTTAAATCCAAAAGAAGCTTTAGAAAACATCTGCTTTATTTCATTGGCATCAACTTTATCCCAATCTCGGTATTTCCTCATTAAATCAAATGTTTCTTTAAAGGCATTTGTAAGCTGGTCAACTTTTTCTTTTGATTTCCCTCGCATTGTAAGAATATGACTGATTTGTCTTAACACTTCTTTATCTAAGGGTGTTACTGGAGAAGCAATACCAATAAACCCTTTGATGTTTTTATTTTCTGCAGATAGAATCGTTCCAACAATTCCACCTTCACTATGGCCTAAAATAAAAATATTATTCCTATCAATTTCTTTGAGGTTAGATAAAAATTTAACTGCTGATCGTGCATCATTAACAATATCATTAAAACCAACTTGTAAAGCCAACTCCTGAGTTTTTCCAACACCTCTTTTATCGTATCTAAAACTCGCAAAACCATTATTTGCAAGATGAATAGAGATAGTTTTCATATTATTAGATATAAATTTATGAAAACCCTTTTTAGCATTCTCATCTCTATCTGTATGTCCTGAACCAGGTAGTAAAAGAACCACAGAAGGTTCTTTAACATTTTTTGGTAATGTTAATGTGCCCTCTAAATTGATTTTTCCACTTTGAAAACTAATATTTTTTTCAATAAAACCTTTTTCAGTTTCCATAATCTTATCCTCTAACCTCTAAATTTTAAAAAATTATTTTCCAAGTGCTTGTGTCAAATCCATTGCATGTTCTTGTTCCATAGCAAGAATCGTTCTTA
>CAYTVM010000364.1:0-2171 GCA_964441685.1 uncultured Atribacterota bacterium
AATGTGATAAGGGACAGAGTGCTAACTTAATAAATCGGTACCTTTTTCTAATTTTAAGGATAAAAAGAGATGAACCGAAAAAATGATTTTTGGCTAAAAAGGCGAGATAAATATATATAAAAATAGAGAATTATGAGTATTTTAGAGAAAAATAGTAAAACTCTATTATTGAATAGCTATTACTACTTTTAAAGCTTGATAGAAAAGAGGCTACAAGTTTGTTATCTTTTACAATATTCCTTAATCCCTTCAAACATAAATTGTGCTAGTCCCTTATCATATTGGTCAATGTTCTTTCTAAAACGCTCATCTGAGATATACATCTGACCGAGTCCGTAAAATATTTCATCAGTGCAGTGATAATAATATTTTGAAATATGATTTTTCCATTGGTAAATTAATTCTTGAACTTCTATGTCCTTTGGAGATTTTTTTATATTCAAAACCAAAGATTTATAAATGGAATCAGCTTCTTTCATTATTTTATCCCAATCATCCTTTGAATATTTAGAAGTTTTCTCTTTACTTTCCTTGTATGCGGGTGTATCTCCCCACTTTTCCTCTACTTCCTTTTTATATTTTATCTTTAGATCATTAATTTCACTCATATCAAACTCCTTAAAACTTAATTTATTATTTTTATTTAAAGTTTTATCGATTAAACAGATTAAAGATTCTAAGCGATTTTTCTTTAATAACAGCATTTCCCGATGTTTTTTCATGGTAATATCCCTGCGAAAATCCGGATTTTTAATCATTCCCTTTATATCATTCAGGCTGAAATCCAATTCTTTAAAAAACATAATTTGCTGTAATATTTTCAAATCATCTTGCGTGTAAAAACGATATCCGGTTTTTGTTCTAGTAGAAGGGTGAAGCAAGCCAATTTTATCATAATAATGTAAAGTTCTTCTGCTAATATTTGCAAATCTTGCTACTTCATTAATTTTCATTTTTCCCCCGGCGACCGTTATTTTTTTGATTATAAACTATCACGTAATGTTAATGTCAAGTATTTTTTATAAATGATTGTTGAAGTTAAATATTTTGTGCTACTTTTTACAAATTATTTTTTAAATCTTTGATAATTATTTCATTATTTTACTATACCTTGATGAAAAAAAATTTGAAAAATATTAGAAGCAGCAACAGCAGCAGGGGAAAAATTACACCCAAATGTTGTTGCTGTTAGTGTGAAAAAATTCCAGTAGAGGGTAGGAAAATATTTACCTCATCATACCGATGTTGACAAAGAATTAGAGAAAAATAATTTTATTTAAAAAAAAAGATTTTATAAACTTTTTATGGTATTAATATTAAGATGTAGAAAAATTAGAAAAACTAATTCTTTTAACCCCTGCCGGTGATTTAATAAGGTAACTATATCTTCTTGAAGCGTGACAAAGAACCTCCTACTGATGCATTCTACAGCGAGCAGAGTAATTAAAGGAATCAAGGGAGAATATGAAAAATTATATTGCAAAGTCTGACCACATAATTTCATTTAATAAGTTGTGATGGAAAATCTTAAGATCGGTAATCTGCACTTAAAACACCGGACTATACTAGCTCCCATGGCATCCCTTACTGATATTGTTTTCAGAAGGGTCGTTGATGAGATTGGCGGAGTAGGGCTTATGGTAACTGAACTGATCTCTGCGGAAGGGCTCAGGAGGAAACAGAAGAAAACCCTATCAATGATCAAGCCATTCGATTTTAAAACTCCGCAGTTTATCCAACTTTTAGGAAGTGAACCGGAGCCATTCATAGATGCGGTAAAATATATTGAAGAGGAAACTGATTTTTCCGGGATAGATATAAATATGGGGTGTCCGGTACGGAAGGTTATAAAAAAGAGGGCAGGTGCGGCTTTACTTAAAGATCCGAAAAAAATTGGAGAGATCTGCAGAAAGGTCAGAAAAGTGATCAGCATCCCTTTCACGGTAAAAATAAGGCTTGGATTTGAAGAGGAGAATGTATTCAAGATACTAAAAGTACTTGAGAATGAGGGGGTTGATGCAGTTACTGTTCATTTCAAGCTGAAAACGGACAAGTACGGTTCGAAAGCAAGGTGGGAATATGCAGAGAGAATTAAAGAGCGGTCAGGTTTAAAGATCATCGGGAACGGAAATATCTTAAACCGGGATGAAGCATTGGAAAAATTAAATATA
>CAYTVM010000365.1:0-2169 GCA_964441685.1 uncultured Atribacterota bacterium
ACAGCTGTGCCATAGGCCAAAAGCTCAGCAGCACTACCTATAACGCTGGTAGTCACAAAACGTACATTAATAATGGCATCTGCTCCCAACTCTTCAGCCTGGGTTATCATACGGTTAGTAGCTACTATGCGAGCTTTACCCATCATCTCAGTATATTCAATTAACTCACCACCAAGAACCAGTCTCACTATAGCAGATAAATCCCTTCCAATCCAAATGGCAAAGATAGTATGTCCCTTCACTAAACCTAAATTCTTACTAATATCACTACCCGGTATTTCGGTAGAATTCTGAAGCAATATGGCAGACTGTGTCTCACCACTTGCTAGTTCCTCTTCCTGAGCTTTGCCCTTTTTCTGTTCAAGGGCTACGGTCAGTAAAACCAGCAGGATACCCCCTAAAAGAAAATATATGGCAATTTTCAACCACAACGGTATCTCCACGCTCGTATATACCTGCCAAATTCCTCCAATAAAAATTGCAATAAAGAGCCCAATTACAAAAGCAAGCGAGCCAATCAATCTAAAAAACTTCATGGTTTTTACCTCCCCTTATAAAATATTTTTTATATTACAATATCGGAAATTTTATTTTTTAATATTTAAAGTTTAATTTTCCCTTTTAAGAATCTATATATTTTAATATTCGACAAAATTCTCAAAAACCCTCTTTTTTGATATAAACACTATGGAAATAAAAATACCAACTAATAAAACTAATTCTTGTGCTCATGTCCAGAACTACTTCTTAGCCCATCGGGTGAGTAGCATCGGCTTGCTTCAGCCATGGCTCTCTATCTTCAGTTCTTAAGCTATCGCTATAAAGGTAAAGAAATCACCTGGTTTTCTATTTAAACCCTGGATAAAAAATCGATTGTTAAAATAATCTTAAATTATTCCTTAGAGGATATTGAAGGAAAAAAATTACTCCAAAAGAGAGAAAAAGAAGATTTGATTTATTATTAAATTGATTTAGATGGGATTACGAATCATATCTTATCTCATCCCCTATTTTACAGATGGGGAGTTTCCGATAAATTAAAATCATTTCTTTTTACAAGTTAAACTCAAATATTTTGATAATCGCTTAAATAACATGGATAAGAAAAGATATAACCGGAATTAACAAAATTATACTAAATGTCGTAAAAACCCAGCAAGAATTGGCTAAATCCAAATTTAAACCATATTGTGAAGGTGGGATTAGAGAATGAAATGCCACCGGACCGCAAGAAAGAATCAGAATAACTTTTAGTGGCAACCCGTCATTAATGTGATGAAACCCCAGTAAAAAACCGATTAAAACCATAGTTAAGGGAACGATTAAAAATTTGATACCTGAGATTAAAAGCTCGGCCTTTAGGTATTTCCATATTTTATTAAATTTCATCGATAAGCCAATTGAAAATAATAATAAAATGGTACTGGTCGGGACAAAAAGAGATATAATCGAAGTATAAATGGCAGGTCTTTCTAATCCGGAGGCGTTTAAACTTAAACCAATAAAAACAGAAGCCAGGGCAAATAAAACAAAGGAGTCTTTCATGATAAGTTTAAAATTAAAAGCTTTTTTATTTTGTTGGTTTCCTTTAATTGAATAATATTTGGCAACAGGGAACCCAACCATATAATAGGCAATTCGTATAAACAAAGTATAGAGGGGCACTAAGGCATATCCTCCTTCTCCCAAAAACAGAAAACAAAGTAATCCACCGATACCGACATAATTACTAAAAAATCCGCAACAAAAGAATGAGCCGGTATCTTTATTATTCATATGAGTCAACCCTGCAAAAAATATTGCGATTCCACCACCCAGAAAGAGATTAAAAATCCCTAATAGTGGGAAAAGAAGAAGCTTCAATTGATGGAAATCCATTGACCAATACACGCCTATATAAGTTATAGAAATAAAAAACAATATAGATAATTTTTGTATAAATTTTCTTATTTTTTCTAAACTAAAATGTAAGCGTAAAATATTTCTTTCAATTAGAATTTGCGCAATATAGCCCCCGATTAAACCGATAAAAATAATTAGGAAAGGACTAATAATCTGTCTAAGCATTCGTCAATCCTCTTTTTATTTGCGTTGATCTTATAAAATTAAAATACATTATAATAGTCTAATTGATTTTATCTTTTTTTTCAAGAATAATTTAATTAATGT
>CAYTVM010000366.1:0-2164 GCA_964441685.1 uncultured Atribacterota bacterium
TATTTATTTATTGTATAAAATTTAAAGAAATATGACAAGTGAAACATTCTCTTGTCTTACTTCTTAATCCCTAAATGCTGATGGATAATATCAATCGCTGTAGTTATTCCATCCTCCCTACAGATTAAATGACCTAATTCCCGGGCTTTTTTTCGGAGACCTTTATCGTTGACAGCTATTCGAAGAGCATCAGAGAGACGTTTCTCATTCAAAGCACTCCTTTTAATGGGTTTTGGAGCAACGCCAAGTTTATAAACTTGCTGTGCCCAAAAGGGTTGGTCTGCAACAAAGGGAATCACGATTGAGGGTATCCCTGCCCTTAAAGTAGCTGATAAGGTACCGGCACCCCCGTGATGTACGACTGCGGCAACTTGGGGAAACAACCAGTCATAAGGAATCGATTCCAAATAGTAAAAATTATTATTTCCTTCTTCCCTTTCCCCTATGCCACTCCAACCTGCTACCAGGATTCCTCTTAAACCTTCATTTTCCAGAGTTTTCCTGATTAATCTTACGATTCTATCCTTCTCATTATCTATCATACTGCCAAAGGTAACACAGATTGGAGGTGACCCGGATGCCAGAAAATTTTCCAACTCCCTCGGAGGCTGCCAATCATCCCGAACCTTCCTGTGCCAGTATCCGGTTACCCAAGCCTGTTCGGGCCAATCTGCCGGTTTTGGCACTACATATGAACTGTAAGCAGCAAGTACCGGAATGCGTTGTTTCTCTATTCTTCGAAAGATAGGACCCTTAGGTAATCCCAGACTTTCTTTTCGCCAGTGGTCTCTTATTGAACCAAAGGCTATCCACATGATAAATTGTAACAGATCATAGGTTAGTAGATTAAGATGGGGTCCCAGGTTTTTCAGGGTTACCGCGAAGTTGGGGTACTCACTGGTCGGTAATACAGGATTTAGCAGACCAAGAAAACAGGGAAGGCCGGTCTTTTCCGCTACATCTAATACCGGTCCGCAAAGATAAGAAAAAACGCTTGCATCTGCTCCATCAAGAGCTTTAAGGATGTCGTCCTGCATGGTTTGAAGTATTTCTGTAGATGCCCTTTTCATATTGCGTACAAAAGTGATGGGGTTCTTACTTTTAAAAAACTTGCGGCCCTCCGGACTGGAGAGCATTTTCTTAATATCGCCTCTCAAGGGGATAAAATCCATTCCTTGTTCTTTTATTAAATCCTTAAAGTTTTCCGCTGTAGCTACCTGTACATTATGCCCTACTTCCCTCAAACCTATTCCCAAATTTAAAAAGGGTTGAACATCTCCCTTGGATCCTAATGTAACAATAACAATGCGCAATATATTCTCCTTCGTATCATTTAAATATACACATCCCATAGAATTCCTATTATTCTATAATATAATAATAGGAATAACAGGAATAGACAACTATTTATTCTATTTTCGCCATATAGTGCGCCTCCTAGCGCCAACTACGCTTCCCATAATTGACGTCCTTTTTACCGGTGAACAAAAAAATAGCCTTGAGAAAAGAAACGAAATTTGCTAAAAGGTGTTTTAATAAATCTAAAGCTTTTTCAAATTCAAGAAAAGCACTAGAGCTTTCCCCTTTTTTGATTTTCATATTCCTACTCTCCTTATTATTTATAAAATAAAATATTAACTGACCTTCCAACGCAAAGTAAACTATTTAAGCGAAACAGGATAGTTCCTCACCATCTCCCCATAATTTATGTTTTATTTTATTTATAAGCAAAAAGCGTGCCAATTTCATCAGAAAAAATAAAAAAATGCATCCGGATCTCTCCAAATGCATTTATAGTAGTGCTTTTAGCCAAAAAATATTTTTTTCTAACTCTAATTTCTAATTATTTTATTTTAGTTTATTCCTCCAAATTATGGTTTTTATACCCTATTCATGATCTATTAACCATTGAAAGTTGCTCTATCAGATTGCTATAGTCAAAAGAGCTTTGGGTTCAGGTCTTGAAATGACACATTTTTTTTAACACTTATATTTTTCACAATGAGATCTATAATTTTGTCTAAATCAAATGTTTCGCGCTCGTTTTCACATTCAGTATTGTAAGGTTCGCTATAATTCGTACATTGCGGATATCGAATAACACAACTCACTGTAATAAGACTACCGCTTTTAATGGTGGAATAGATATATTGTGTGTAAATGG
>CAYTVM010000367.1:0-2155 GCA_964441685.1 uncultured Atribacterota bacterium
TACTATGCAAAATTATCTAATAATCAAAAAGAATATATTAAGCAATTTAAAATCGCTCACTCTGAGAAAAGCATATATATAGATGGAGTTATTTGGAATTATTACGATTCAGAAAAAGGTGATGAATCATTATTATTACTTCATGGTGGATTTGTTGATTTTGATATGTGGATACATCAGATTATGGAATTTAAAAAAGAATATCGAATAATTGCACCAACATGTCCAGTATTGCCTAAACCAGTAATGAAAGTATATTCCGATGCGCTTCATCAGATATTAATTAAAGAAAAAATAAACATAACAAATCTAATTGGATACAGTGAAGGCGGATTAATCGCTCAATGCTTTTTAAGAGACTATTCATCTACCATTAGTAAAGCGATACTATCTCAGACATTTTATCCTTCTAATGAAATAACATATTATAAAAATGACTTTAAGCTATTTAAAATATTACCTTCCTTTTTAACCACATTAATTTTCAGGTTAGCAGCAAAGCCAGATAAGGAAGAACTAAATCATGATTCAACAGAATGGATTGAATGGTACAAATGCTATTTTAAGGAAAATAAATATAGGCTTACGAAAGGAAAAATAATAACACATATAAACCTAATGAGTGATTTTGTTAGAAATTATATTTTTAATGCTAAAGATTTAATTTCTTGGAAAGGTAAAATGTTAGTTACTGTTTCAGAAGATGATGTAATTTTAAAATATTTCGATGGATTAAAAAAACTATATCCGAATGCAGAATATCATATGTTTCCAAATGGACTTGGTGCTCATTCAATTGGGTTAATTACGCCAAGTATATATAATAAACGGATATTATTATTCTTAAAACAATGAAAGTCATGGATTAAAATAAAGGCCCGTATAACAAATCGCTGGAGTTGATAATCCCTTTGGCGCGGTTTTTTCTGCTTCAAATACGCAATAGGGTTACAATCGAGAAACCGCGCCAAGCCTGGAGTACTAGGCACGGTTGTTCTAGCTCAATAATTCAGTAACTTTGTAAAATGGAAAATTAAACCATAACCATAGAAAAAAATAGGATGTGCTTCCCCTATTTAAATTATAAATTATTATTTGCGGAATCAATAAAATAAATATAAGATATAAATTATTTTAGATTCTATATAATTATATTCTAAAGGGAGGGCATAAAGATAGATATTAGTTTCTTAGTCAAGGGAATGATCATTGGCATCTCAATTGCCGCTCCGGTTGGACCAATCGGTTTATTATGTGTACGTCGCACCTTAACTCAGGGACGAGCCGCTGGTATAGTCTCTGGCCTGGGGGCAGCTACTGCTGATGCAATTTATGGATGTATCGCCGGATTTGGACTGACTTTTATTTCAAGTATTTTGATCAGCCAACAAAAGAATATTCGCCTTATTGGCGGGGCATTTCTCTGTTACTTGGGGATTAGAATTTTCCTATCTAAACCTAAATCTGCAGGACAAGTGGCAATGGTAAAAGGAAGCAGTTTAATCGGAGACTATACGTCAACATTTTTCCTTACCCTTACCAATCCCATGACCATTCTATCTTTTTCAGCTATATTTGCCGGACTTGGTTTAGTCGGCGCAGGAGTGAACTATACTTCTGCGAGTGTATTGGTTTTAGGCGTGTTTGTTGGTTCATCTTCCTGGTGGCTTATCTTAAGCGGTAGCGTAAGCCTATTTCGGAAAAAGTTCACTTCAACAGGAATGCAAATAGTAAACAGAATTTCAGGTATAATTATCACCGGATTTGGTCTATTTGCCTTAATAAGCCTTATCAGATAAAAGCCCCAAAAAATTATATTTATATGATTACCTGGGGAACTTTGAGGTCAGGATGATTGATTAATATTGGCCTAACCCCATAGGCCTTTTGTATGATTTCTTTGGTAAGTACTTCTTGAGGAATTCCTATCTTTTCTATTTTACCTTCATTTAAAAGGAGAAGGCGATGAGAAGCGATACTGGCTAAATTTAAGTCATGAAAGACAGAAATAATCGTTAATCCTTCTTCTTTAAGAGCCTTTTTTAAGAGATTTAACATCTCATATTTGTAGTTTAAGTCTAAGTGGGAAGTAAATTCATCTAAAAGTAGAAGCTGCGGGGTTTGAGCCAGGGCTTTAGCCATAAAAACTCTTTGC
>CAYTVM010000368.1:0-2135 GCA_964441685.1 uncultured Atribacterota bacterium
TTTCTTTTGATTTATAATTTTGTCCGTTATATTCGGTGAATCTATGGGCAATGGTTTCCGGTTGAATAGAAGATAAAATTACATGATTGCTGTTAGTAATGATTATTGCTCTCGTTCTTCTCCCGTAAGTAGCATCAATTAACTTTTTTTCTGCCCTTGCTTCCTCTTTTAACCTTTTCATTGGTGCGGAGTCCGGACTCAAAATAGCTATCACTTTGGTAGAATTCATAAAACTTCCGAAACCTATATTTACTAAATCGCTTAACACGTTTTCCCCCCAATTATTCTATATTTCTAGCCTGTTCTTTTATCTTTTCCAGTTCACTTTTTACTAAAACAACCAAAGAAGTCACCTCTATATCATTCGTCTTTGACCCAATAGTATTTACCTCCCGATTTATTTCCTGAGTTAGAAAATCCATCTTTCTTCCCACAGATTCTTCAGAATTTAGTAAATCATCAAATTGAATAAGGTGGCTTCTTAGCCTGATAATTTCTTCGGTAATATCGGTTTTTTCAGCAAATATTGCTGCCTCTAATTCAATTCTCCCCTCATCAACTTTTAGACCATCTGTTAAACGCTTTATTTTAGTTAAAAAATTATCCTTATAATCCGTTAATGATAGTTTTGAATATTTCTTAATTTTGTCAATTAACTTTTGGATCTTTCCTAATCTTTTTCGGATATCGCTAACAAGAGCCTTGCCTTCTTTTTCCTTCATTTTCAGTAAAGAATCCAGGGAAACATTCAGAGCCCTCTCTATCAATGTCCATATTTTAGATACTTCTTCTTCCTTTGCTATTTTAAATATATCTTTAAATCTGAGCATTGAATCTATGCTTATTTCATCTTTTAATTTATACTTCTTTTTTAAAATATTTAGGGTGTTATAACAGGAATCAGCTACTTCTTCATTTAATATTATCTTCTCTTCCGTTAAACCATGGTTCTCAACTTTTACTAAAATATTAACTTTTCCTCTTGATACTCTTTCTTTGGTTAATCTTTCTATCTTTTGTTCTATTTCCAAAGATTGAAAGTTGTGTTTTATATTTACGTCGCAGTATTTATTGTTCAGGCTTTTTATCTCTACCTGACATTCTCCGTTTTTTTCCTTAACTCTTCCCGCGCCGTATCCGGTCATACTTTTAATCAAATTTATTTCTCCTTGTTTATCATATTTCATAAAGCATTGTAAACTTCACACTAATTTTATGGTAATACTCACTGCTTGTCAAATTATTTCGTATCTAAAACAGTATCGAGTATATAGTATTGAGTATCAAGTTGGGGAATAAATATAGAGCAAAGAATATAAAAGAGAAAAAGATAAAGATAAAAAATCAAATTGAAACTTATATTTATCACTGTATTTTATACGACATAGGGATTTATTCTATTTTATTGTTTACTGACTATACGCTCTACGCTGTACGCTCCACGCTAATTCTTTATTTTCTCAACCAGATAACTAACCAGCGAACCAATTCTTCGCTATATCTATATACTCGATACTCGTTACTAGTAATTCTAACCTTTATTTTTTTTCTCTTGATTATACCTTTATAATAGATTATATTAAAGCTAAATTTGTTTCATAATATTTTTTCTACCTAATATCAGCAAGGAGATTAATATGTCCCTGGATAGCATCACTTTGGAAGCAATGAGAAAAGAGCTTCTGGATAAATTTAAAGAAGGAAAAATAGTAAACATAATCCAGCCTAAAAGATATAAAATTATTATTGAAATAAAACCTAATAAGCCTTTTACCTTAAATGACCTAAATAAAAAAGACGAAAACTTTTATTTCCACATTTCTATTGACCCCTCGCTTCCGGAAATTTACTTTACCAAATTAAAAAATGAGCAAAAAACTATCATCTCACCCTTTTTAGCTCTTCTGCAAAATCAATTAAGAGGAGGCGTAATATCAGATATTAAACATCCTGATTTTGACCGCATTTTGCATTTTAATATCAGATCCTACCCAAAATTCGGTGAAATGCAGAACAAAATACTAATAGTGGAATTTATGGGTAAACATTCTAATATGATCCTTCTTAAAGAAAATAACACCATAGAAATCAGCATAAAATTAATAGATTCCAATATTAGCAGGTACCGTAATATT
>CAYTVM010000369.1:0-2127 GCA_964441685.1 uncultured Atribacterota bacterium
TAGGGTTTGATGCAGAAGTAGCCCAGCTTGCCAATCAAATGAAAAGTAAACACCCCAATTTACACATTCTCAGTGCATTTGTTTACGTCTTCGCTACTATAAAAAAACTTCTTTCTCCTTTTGGCTACCATAATGTAAAGATAAAATTTGATGGGCAAGAAATCCATTCTAAAATTTTGTTTATCGCTATCAGTAATGGAAAATTCTACGGAGGCAGATTTAAAATTACTCCGGAAGCCATATTAGATGATGGATTACTGGAAATATGTACAGTTGATGAAATGGGAAGACTTAAATATCTGATGAGTATCCCTAAAGTCTTTAAAGGTACACATGAAAGTATCAAGGGGATAAATTTTTATAGGGCTAAAGAAGTAGTCATTCAATCTTCGGAGCCAATTCTGGCTCAGGTGAGTGGTGAGGTAATTGAAGATCAGAAGGAATTTACCATCACTCTTCTACCAAAAAGTTTAAAATTAATTGTCCCTTAGCAAGAATAGAGTAATGAGTGATAAATGATAAAGATAAGATGTGAGATATAAATTCAGGAATTATTTACGTATCGGTGCGGGATGTAAATATAGTAATAAATAATGGGTAATGTGAAACGAGTTATAGATTGTAGGTTGCGATTTACAAGTTTACTCATTTAATTAGCGAATTACTTCATTGTATTTTACTTACACTTGTAGCCTGCAACTATACGCTGCATGCTCTACTTTAATCTTACACTAATGGCTAATTTAATTGGTGAATTGGCAAATCGCTTAATTAAGACAATTATCTTCCTTTATTTTTACTCTTCTTCTCTTCATACATCTTTCCGTCGGCCACCCTGATTAATTCATCTATAGATAAAGGGTTGATCGGATCAAAATTAGAAAATCCTGTGCTAAATTCTATTTTATAAGGTTTTTTGGAAATCTGATTTAACCGGGTTAATTCCTTGTTTAACCTCTTCCTAATTGTGGGTATTTCATTTAAGGCGCTATCCAGGAAAGTTACTAAAAATTCATCCCCTCCCATCCGAGTGATAATATCGACTTCCCTTAAGATAGACTTAAAAAGTTTTGCCACTTCTATCATAGCAATATCTCCCTCTTCATGACCAAATTTATCATTGATATCTTTTAGATTATCCAGGTCAGTATAGGCCAATAATAAAGGGGATTTATTTCTTTTAGCTAATTTTAACTGTCTTTGAAGAAGTTCTAAACCATACGCTCTATTATATGCGCTAGTAAGAGTGTCATAATGGGCAATTTTATTTAGTTCCTCTTCCATTCTCTTCCTATCTATGGCAGTAGCCACTTGGGAAGAGACGAATTCCAAAAGTGTTGTATCCTTCTCGGAATAAGGACTAGATTTGGAGTAACTTTGGACAGCCATAGCACCTATTACCTTATCTTCTACACACAGAGGCACACCAAACCAGTAGATATCTTTGGTAATTATTCCTGTATCTAATAATTTTCCTTTTTCCTGTAAATCTTTGATTTTATTATAATTTAAGAGCATAGAACGTTTATTTTTAATAATATAACAGGTCAGGGTTTTTTCTTCTAAGTTTTGAGGTTTAAAATTCTCTTCCAACTCGTCTATATAATAAGAAAAATATATTTTATTTTTTTTCTCATCAATTAAGGCAATATAAAAATTGGTGGTGTCGATGATATTACCTAATTCTTGATGGATAGTCTTATAAAGCTGATTAAGTGAGATAGAAGAGATGGCAGCATTAGAGATATTGTATAAGACCTGCTGGAGTTTTTCATTCTTTTTAATTTCGGTAATATCTCGGTAAGATATTATTCTCCCTTTATTTTTACTCTCAATTTCTACTGGAGAGCTGGAAATAATCACCGGAAAAAGGGATCCATCTTTCTTTTTTCTCACAGATTCATAGTTAGAATAGCTGCCGGATAATGATTTTTGATATAGATTTTTAGCTTCTTCCATCTTATCTTGGGGATGAATCATTCCACTATTAACATTTCTAGCTTTGATTTCTTCGAGAGTATATCCGAATAATTTAGTAAATTGGGAATTAATATCTAAAATATTACTCTCTTCGTCAACATAAACCAAAGCCTCAGGACTATTTCTAAAAAGACTGGCAAATTCCTG
>CAYTVM010000370.1:0-2125 GCA_964441685.1 uncultured Atribacterota bacterium
GCTGTCGCTTGTCGTAAAATCGGTCGTGACCAGACGGTTGGCTTCATAGATAGTCCGACCATCGGTCGTATACCAGCCCGGATCATAACCGATTCCGAATACAATTGTCCCGGCCGACTGCGGGGCAACTTCATATTCGACCTTATTCGGCGTGTACCGCCGACTTACAACCTGAAGCCTGCCTTTTAATACATATTCCATCAGAACATCATTGGTCGGCGTGACAATGCCGCGACTTTCTTTGTATGCCGACAGCCAGGGCGCTTTGAGCGAACCGCGATTTTCACGAAAGAGTCTGTAGATTGCATCTTCGCTGCCCAGCTCCTGACGGAATTCATTGTGAAAAACAACTTCACGCGGAAGTTTGTAGTCGATTGTTTTGAACGCTGGGAGATCAACAAAATAATTAATCAGCAGCACCGCGACGACAATAATCCCGGCGAAAATTCTTTTCACATTTTCTCCTTATTCTTAATTCTTAATTTAATTTAAAGAATAATTTTTTTATTCATCATATAAGCTCATTTTTATTTGATTTATAAAGTGAATAGCGTGATCTTTCATAATCTGTTCACTCTTGTTTTGCTCTTTGTTTTCCAGTGCCTTTATAAGTGCTTCAAAATCTTCGGGTATTTTTTGTGAATAAGCATCATTTTCTTTGGCGAAGAACCAGAGGCGGCCGATTTGATTTCGTAATCTTTTTAAAGTCTCGGTTAAAGTTTGATTTTTAGTAGAGTAATTTACTAAATCGTGAAATTCTGCATCTAATTGAATTAGTTTTTTTCTATTCTTTTCATTTTTTATTTTTTCGAGGAGTTCTTTCATTTTTTTTAATTCTTCTGAAGTTACTCTTTGGGCTGCTAATTTTCCCACAAGGCCAACTAAAAATAGTCTCACCTCAAAAACGTCTTTTATTTCTTGTAAACTCACGTCGGTAACATAGACACCGTTGTTAGGAATGATATGTACCAATTTTTCATTTTCCAGGAGAATGAGAACCTCTCGAATAGGTATAGGGCTAACTCCAAATTCTTTTGACAATTCTTTAATGCTTAAGACTTGTTTTGGTTTGTAATCCAAATAAACTATCCGTTTTTTAAGTTCATTGTAAATTTCCATATTTGCCATAAATCTCACCTATATATTAGTAATATATTATAAATATATCAATAATATATCAATATGTCAATGCTATATTCGTATCTCGCATTTCGTGAATCGTATCTCGAAAAAAACAAATAGGGTAAAATGTTTAAAAATAAAAAAGTGATGTGTTTGAATTTATTTTTCTTTCGAGATACGAGATACTAGATACGATATACGAACAACAAAATTGTGTCGTACATCGCGCGAAGGGAAAGAAAGAGAGAAAAAAAGAAGATGAGAAAACAAAAGTAATCACTTTTTACGTAACTAATGAAATTAAATAATTGAAAAATAATTCTAATTTTGTTATATTAAATTTAAAAGTGTTTAATTTATTAAACTCGCCTAAAACCTCAATATAAAAATAAAGGAGGGCATTATCTTGTATAATAATTCAGATAATATTGCTTGGGTAGATTTCGATAGTTTAGAAAATTTTATGGTCGATGTTTTTAAGGGGATAGAAGTTCCGGAAGAGGATGCCCGAATATGTGCTGATGTACTTATTACCGCAGATAAAAGAGGGATAGATTCGCACGGTGTTGGCCGTTTAAAGCCCATATATTATGATAGAATTAAAGCTGGGATCCAGTCACCAAAAACAGATATAGAAATTGTTCAAGATGGTCCTACTACCGCAGTTATTGACGGCCATAATGGCATGGGACAGGTCATTGCTAAAAAATCTATGGCTCTGGCTATTGAAAAGGCAAAAAAGATGGGATTGGGAATGGTAGCAGTGAGAAATTCAACTCATTACGGAATTGCCGGCTATTATGTTTTGATGGCTATTGAAGCAGGGATGATTGGGATTTCCGGAACCAATGCCCGTCCCTCTATTGCTCCTACTTTTGGAGTAGAAAATATGTTGGGGACTAATCCTTTAACTTTTGGAATGCCCTCTGATGAAGAATTTCCTTTTGTCCTTGATTGTGCCACTTCCATCACTCAGCGAGGGAAGATTGAATTTTATGACCGG
>CAYTVM010000371.1:0-2123 GCA_964441685.1 uncultured Atribacterota bacterium
AACAGTTAAAAGAAATTGGCTACCAACCGGCAGCCAGGATTGATTTTCCTGAATCGAAGCATAACCTGAATAGCCCTATTCAGGAATTGCTGGTACTGGTGGAGTCGTGGCGATTTCAGGAAAAAATAGATGATATTTATTTATTTTATAATAAGTTGAAAAGAGGGGTCATCTTTGAACCCTTTCAGTTTCACTTGTTCCCTTTAGACCAGCAATGGCTAAAGGAATTAGCTTTAAAAAAATGGCCTTCTCGCAATTTCCCATTATATACCCTTCCTTGGGAACAGCTGCTCTATTCCTTCATCCATCAATTTTTTTATATTTCCTTATATAGGGGCTTTATCGAGTCGATGGCCAGCGAGAACGCCAGCCGTTTAACGGCCATGCAGAAAGCCGAAGAGAACATCGAGGAACGTTTGGATAATCTGAATGCTCAATTTAACCGCCAGCGGCAAAATGCGATTACCGAAGAATTACTGGATATTGTTGCCGGTTTTGAAGCCCTGGGAAAATCTATTTGATTCATTAAAAAAATAAAAGAACCGAATGAAGGGTTGGTTGGTATGGAACGATATGTAGTTCTCAAAGAAAAATATTTTAACGATTTTATTTCAGATGTTGCCAGCAGGCAAAAAGTATTTGCACCCGTTGCCAAGGGGTATAATTAGTATGCTTTTGAGGAAGTTACCTCCGGTAATCAGATAGCGACAGATTGTATTCCTACTATATTGCCGCCTAAAAAGTTTTTTATGCCGCAGTATGAGACAATTGCAACCTATGATACTTTTAACGGTCAGAATATGAAACCAGTGGTGGAGTACGAGAATATAGTTCTTTTTGGGGTTCACACTTGCGATTTAGCCGGGATACAGTGTTTGAATATGGTTTTTTCAGAACACCCAAAGGATACAAATTATCTGACAAGGAAAAATAAAATATTGGTTATGGGATATGAATGTAATTCCTATTGTGATGAGTATGCTTTATGCAGGTTGGTGCATAATCATCTACCGAATGGTGGTTATGATCTTTTTTTTACCAATCTTGAAAACGGAAGTTTTATGGCTCTTGCCTTTTCCTGGAAATACAGAAATATGACCATTCAACTTGGTGGTAATGTAATCTCATTTGCACTACTTTTTTTTGCCAGTACGCTACCTTCCAAAGTAGCACATCTCATCCCGGCACTTCAAAACATTTTTTTGCTTTCTGTTCATGTGGCTTCTGCTGTAATTGCTTATGGGGCTTTTACCATAAGTTTTATTTCGGCAATATACAATGTGATCCAAAAAGATGATAGATACGCTTGGTTGCCACCTTCAAAATCTTTAGAGGATATTAGCTATCATGCTGTTATTATCGGATTTCCCTTTATGACTCTGGTTATAATACTGGGTGCAATATGGGCTGATATAGCATGGGGTAGTTACTGGAGCTGGGATCCCAAAGAGACGGCAAGTCTTGTTACCTGGCTTATCTACGCAGGTTATCTTTATGCAAGAGTAGTTGGCAAATGGAAAGGTAAAAAAACTGCATTAATCATTATTATTGGATTTATTGCAGTTATATTCACTTTTTTTGGAAACTATATATTCAGCGGTCTTCATAGCTATAATTAAAATAAGATAATGATAAAACAAAGTTTACTTAGAACACTGAAAAACTGTTGATATTAAAGTATATTTGGAGTATGAAAACTTCGCCTTTTATGGTCTTTCCCGAAATTTACATATAGGGGGTTTAGATTCCAAAAAAGATATCAGCTCGAACTTCATTTAGGACAGAAACGGGATTTCCTCATTTTTAATTGAACTATTTTCATTTTATTTATTATCATATTTATGAAGAGTTAAATAAGCGCTAGCCTTGGTGCCCTGATAGGTGTGCTTGCATTTATCAGGTATAAGAAAGTTGATAGATAAATAAAAGAGAGGAGAGAAAAATGAAGAACAGGAAGAACCTTTCAATCGTTCAAATGAACGACAGCCATGCCTATTTTGATTTGCACCAGGAAATGTTTTGGCAGGGTAACCATGGAGAATTGACTATTTCTTTATCAGTACTCACCTAAAAGAACATTTAAAGTCTGCTTTTATTGAATCAGAAGTTTTGGGTTCTGACCA
>CAYTVM010000372.1:0-2109 GCA_964441685.1 uncultured Atribacterota bacterium
AAGTGTTAAGTTTGTTAGAACTTGCTGATTATCAAACAAATTCAATTGTTAGCAGGATGATTATTGACAAAAAAGCTGGATCAGTTACATTATTTGCTTTTGATAAAGGACAAAGTCTTAGTGAACATACTGCTCCTTTTGATGCTTTAGTTTATATTTTAGATGGAGCGGCAGAGGTTGTAATTTCTAGTAAAAAATATGTATTAAAACAAGGTGATATGATTATTATGCCTGCAGATAAACCTCATGCTGTTAAAGCAATAGAGAGGTTTAAAATGTTATTGATAATGGTTCGTGATATAAATGAATAGTTATGAGAAAAATTGTCAAAAATGCAGAAAAAAAATTGGTGGAAAAGCATATTATATTGTGAGTTTAGATTGTATATTTGATGGAAAACAGACATCTGCTTGTAGATCTGTAACCGTGTGTTCAAATTGTCATAATAAACTAAAATCTTGGTTGAATATAATAGAAAAATAAATTTTAATGATTTTTTAGTAATATCTTATCTATTTTTGAATTGTTTTTAAGTCATTATTATAAGTATTAACCAACTAGTGGAATTGTATGAAAGCAAGTTTTCAGATTGGGAAAATTATAGGTATTCCTATAAAGGTTCATTTTTCGTTTATTATTATTCTTGCTTTGTTTGCATGGGCTTTTGCTGCTGAAAGTTTTTCTATTTTTGGTTTTACTATTGGTTTTGGTAATTTACCGATTTCTCTTGGTGTTCAATTTTTACTTGGAGTTGTTATTGCAGTTTTGCTTTTTGTTTGTGTGTTACTTCATGAACTTGGTCATTCTTATGTTACTCAAAAATTTGGGTATAAAATTAATGGTATAACTCTTTTTATTTTTGGAGGTGTATCTCAAACTGAGGAAATCCCGCGTAACCCAAAGCAGGAAATAAGCATAGCTATTGTTGGACCAGCTGTAAGTATTTTTATTGGTTTTGTACTTTATCTAGTTTATAGTTTTATTAATCAGTTTAGTGGTTCTTTATCTTTACAGATTGTATCTGTTTCTTTTGGTACTCTTGCATTTTATAATTTGTTACTTGCTGGTTTTAATCTCATTCCCGCGTTTCCTATTGATGGGGGAAGGGTTCTTAGAGCAGGTCTGGCAATGCGTATGGATTATGGTAAAGCTACAAGAGTAGCATCTGGTTTTGGGAAGGGTGTTGCTATTTTTATGGCTGTTTTTGGGATTTTTTATAACCTATGGTTGACTTTTATTGCTATTTTTATTTATTTTGGTGCATCTCAGGAGCAGCAGGCTCTTGGTGTGTCTCTTGCTTTGGAAAATGTAAAAGTTAAAGATATTATGACTCCTAATGTTGAATCTGTTTCACCTGATATGAGTTTACGGAAGCTTTCTGATTATATGTTTGCTCATAAACATCTTGGTTATCCTGTTATAGAGAATGATAAAATTGTTGGTACTGTATCTGTTATGGATCTTCGTGGTATTGGAAAAGATAGGCAAGATAGTGTTCTAATTAAGGATGTAATGCATAAGAATTTTCTTTCAATTTCTCTTGAGGATGATGCTATTAATGCATTTAAGACAATGGCTAGGAATCATAATGATAGGTTAATTGTTCAAGAAAATGGAAATACAGTAGGAATTATATCTTGGTCAGATGTGTTGCATGCTATTAAAATGAAAGAGAATCAAACATAAAAAATATTTATTATGTTTAGTGGGTGTGATTTTGGTTAAACCAAATAAGATTACTCGTGTTACTCGCTCTAAAAATGATGCGCGAGTGTTTTATAGTCGGATTAGTCGTTTGTATGATTTTTCTGAAGGTAGTTTTGAAAGGAAATATATACAGATGGGTGTGGAAAGGCTTTCTGTTAAAGAAGGTGATATAGTTCTTGAAATAGGTGTTGGTACTGGTGAGAGTGTTATTGATTTTTCAAGACTTGTTGGTGATTCTAGTAAGATATATGGTATTGATATTTCAGAAGGAATGCTTGATGTCACTAGAATGAAGCTTAAGAAACAAGATTTACTTGATCGTGTTGAGTTGATAAATAAAGACGCGGTTGATCTTCCTTTTAAGGATGATTTTTTTGATAAAGTTTTTATGAGTTTTACTTT
>CAYTVM010000373.1:0-2086 GCA_964441685.1 uncultured Atribacterota bacterium
GATGGAAGAGTTTTTACTCCGGAGAAAATTATGGAAATAGCTTCTTTGCCTTTAAAAGATGTCCTTATGGCACAGATAGTTGCTGGTATTAGATTTCCACTTTTTTCTTTGGTATTTATCTTGCAAGGACCATTAAGAGGATTAATTTATGGTTTGAAAGCAGTGAAAGGGCAGAAGGAAAAAGCGAAGGCGTCATAAAGTTTTATACTAAAAAAATAATATGCAATATTTCATAACGGCCAGATAGGTTAGGTTAAAAACTTTTTCCGATATGCAATATGCAATATAAGATATACGAAATTGAGAGGAGGTGAAATAAATGGTAGAAAAAAAAGAAGTAACTACTAAAAAAATTAAAGAAGTTACCGAAGAAAAGCAATCGAAATCTGAAACGGGAGCATCAACGGAAATATTAGAAAAGATAGAGAAAATGACTGTATTAGAATTAGCTGATTTAGTGAAAGCCTTAGAGGAAAAATTCGGAGTAACTGCTGCTATGCCAGTTGCTATGCCTGCTAATGCTGGTGGTGCAGCTGTTTCAGGCGAAGTCAAAGAAGAAGAAGAAAAAACCGATTTTGAAGTAGTGTTAAAAGAAACAGGACCAAATAAAATTAAAGTAATAAAAGAAATAAGGACAATTACTGCCTTAGGTTTAAAGGAATCTAAAGACCTAGTAGATGGTGCACCGAGTAAAGTGAAAGAACATGTGGACAAGAAAGAGGCTGAAGCAATAAAAGAAAAATTAGAAGCGGTTGGAGCCATTGTAGAAATAAAATAGAAGATGGTTTTTTTAATAATATCGAAGATACTCTTTAAAATTCTTTAAAGAGTATCTTCTTGCATTTTAAAATAATAAATGATAAAATTAAAAATTACGGTAATATATATTTCTTTAAATATATAAGTGATATTTTTCTAAATAATTATTTTGTTTTTGAAGAACCTAGGGAATGATAATACAGCGATTAAAAAGTTCGTCTATATTATGCAGACAAATTTAAATTTCGAGAATCTACTATCTTGTTATCATTTCTAATCTAATTACTTTAATATTTTAATCATTATATAAAGGTTGGTGTTTTGCGGTGCACAATAAACATATTCAAATAAAAGACTATTCCAAAATACCTGAACTATGTCCAATTCCTAATCTGCTGGATATACAAAAAATTTCTTTTATGCACTTTTTACAAAGATTCGTTTCGCCTGATGAAAGGAAAAAGCAAGGATTGCAAGAAGTTTTTGTTGATATTTTTCCTATTCAAGACTTCACCGGTAATCTAATTTTAGATTTTATTAGTTATTCATTGGGAGAATGTAAAGATTCTGCATACGGATGTTGGGAGAAAGGCGGAACCTACTCTGTTCCTTTAGAGGTTAAAATTAATTTAATCAGCAAGAAGACGGGCGAAATAAAAGAACAAGACGTCTTTATGGGCGAGTTACCGCTTATGACCGAAAACGGAGGTTTTATTATTAACGGAGCGGAAAGAGTAATAGTAAATCAATTAATACGATCTCCCGGTATTTATTTTGATGAAGAAAAAAATGACAATAATAAAACATTGTATAAATTTAAAATTATACCAAATCGTGGGTCCTGGTTAGAATTTGGATTTGATTCTTCCGACATGATTTATGTCCGAATTGATAAAAAAAGGAAGATTCCAGCATCCACGCTATTAAGAGCATTAGGATATGAGAATGATGATGAAATAATGGAACTTTTTGATTACGAAGAAATTGTAAAAACAACTTTAGAAAAAGATAATACAACCAATGAAAAAGAAGCCTTGATAGAAATATTTAAAAGATTGAGGCCCAGTGAACCTCCAACCGAAAGAAACACTCGTCAATTAATTTATAGATTGCTTCTTGACCCTAAAAGGTATGATTTAGCAAAAGTTGGAAGATATAAAATAAATAGGAAATTAAACTTTGCAGATCGGATATTAGATAAAATTACTGCCGAAGACATTGTTGACCCAAGCAATAATAAAATAATCTTAAAAGCAGAAGATAGAATAAATCAGAAAACATTTTCTGCAATAATAAATTCGGGAATTGAAAAAATAAGAATACTGAA
>CAYTVM010000374.1:0-2069 GCA_964441685.1 uncultured Atribacterota bacterium
AAGCGGGGTTATCCTAAAAAGGAAAAACGAGCTACATTATTAGAGATGTTGAAAGCTTCTAGAGAAGCGATTTCAGCATTACTTATGCCTGTAATAATTTTAGGAGGAATTTTATCAGGCATGTTTACTCCCACTGAAGCTGCCGCTATAGCAGTTGCTTATGCTTTTATAGTGGGTATTTTTGTTTTTAAAACAGTAAAATTATCAGATATCCCGAAATTATTAGAACAAACCGCCCGAACCACCGGTGTAGTTTTTTTAATCATTGCATCTGCTTCAATTTTAGGTTGGATTTTGGCTTCTGAACGGGTGCCTGAGCAGATTGCTAATACATTTTTAACTATTAGCCATAACAAATATGTTATTTTATTGATGATTAATATTTTAATGTTGATTGTGGGAATGTTTATGGATATTGCTGCAGCATTAGTTATTTTAGGTCCAATTCTACATCCTTTAGCGGTAAGTGTCGGTGTTCCTCCTATTCAATTTGGTATTATCATGGTTCTTTCTTTAAATATAGCGCTTATGACTCCTCCGGTGGGAGCTTGCTTGTTTGTGGCCTGTGGCATATCCAAATTATCTTTAGAGGCAATAAGTAAAGCAATCTGGCCTTTTATTGTTGCAGAAGTCATAGTACTGTTTATAATCACCTTTATAGAACCCATTTCAATGTTCATACCTCGTTTATTTGGCTTTTAAATATTTGTCTGGATACACAAAATCATATTATCTATGAATAATCCAATCCTCACTGTTTTTCCTTCGAATTGATTTAAAAATAGTTTTTATATTTAAATATAAATAAGATAATGTTATAATTAAAATAATTTCATTTAAAATGGGAAACAAAGAGGGGATAATGTGCTAAGAATTAAAAATGCCCGGATTGTAAAAAATGAAGAGTTGAAAGAAGTAAATATATATGTTGAAAAGGGGAAGATAAAAGATATTGTACCTGGAGATGAGGCATTGCTTTTTGTAAAAAAGGAAATTGATGCCAAAGGAAATGTAGTATTCCCTGGCTTTATTGATCCTCATGTACATTTTGATGATCCCGGGTTTACAGAGAGAGAAGATTTTGAAACCGGGACTAAGAGTGCAGCAGCAGGGGGTATTACTACTATTATCGATATGCCCTGCACTTCCATTCCTCCCGTTACGAATGGTTCAAATTTTGATTACAAATTAAATATAGTTAAACCAAAAGCCTATGTAGATTTTGCTTTCTGGGGAGGGGTAACTCCCCAGCAGGTAGAATCAGGAGAATACAGGAAAAGTTTAAAAGAATTAAAAGATAAAGGAATTGTTGGCATAAAGTTTTATACTATTTCCGGAATGGAACTCTATCCCAGGATGTCCATCTCCAATATGGATAAAGCCTTCAGATTAATGAAAGAATTAAACCTGGTGTGTGCAATACATGCTGAAGATTATTATCTGGTGGATTATTATTCTCATCTTATGCAGGAGATGAGAAGAGAGGACCCAGAGAGTTGGTCTGAGGGAAGGACATATGAGGCAGAACCAGAAGCAATATGGTCTGTAGTGGGGATTACTGAAAAAGTTGGGAATAAACTTCACATCGTGCACCTTTCTACCAAAGAAGGGTTAAATGTTATCCAATGGGCGAAAACTCAAGGGTTAAATGTGAGCACTGAAACCTGTCCGCAATATTTGGTTTTTACAACGGAAGACTTTAAAAAGATGGGTTCAATATTAAAAATTGCTCCACCTTTACGTAAAGAGGAAGATAGGGAAGGACTTTGGAAAGGATTAAAAGACGGTTCAATCGATTTTATTTGCACCGACCATGCGGCGGGGAAATATCCAGAGGAAAAATCATCTCCTAATATCTGGAAGAATTATGCCGGTATTCCAGGTACTCAATTAGTCGCTCCAACTTTAATTCATTTTGGCTATCATAGTGGTAGATTAAATTTAACTGAAATTCAAAAATTAATGTCTGAGAATGCTGCTAAAAGGTATGGACTTTCCCCCCAAAAAGGAGCTATTCAAATTGGTTATGATGCTGATTTTACCGTAATAGACCTGGATAAAGAATGGAC
>CAYTVM010000375.1:0-2063 GCA_964441685.1 uncultured Atribacterota bacterium
CTGTCTCCTCTCTTCAAATATGTTACCCACTTCTTTTTCCAAAAACTTACGTGTGAGTTTAAATCGTAATAATCAAAGAGAGTATGAATAAAATATGCTTCTCTTTCATCATTCGTAGAAATTTCTAAATGATACATCTTTTCCGGGTCATTTACAAATCCGTTTACCAAAAAAGCCCCTCTTAAATATGAATCTTTAGAAATTTTTTTATTTAGGTTTAATCTCTTTTCTTTAATATATTCTAAATTATCTACATGTACGCTTTCCCAACTTAAATTTAGTTCTTCTAGAATATTTTCATTTTTTTTAATAAAAGATATTTTAACTATATAATGTTTTTTTGTATTCGATAAGCTTTCTTTTTTAACTGAGGGATAAATTTTAAACACCCTTTTTATCAAATTATAAGCGGTTCGTGTTGTTGTAGGGTCTTCTAAAATAATAAACAAATATTTTTTCTGATCCGATTTAATTATATTGCCTTTTAATTTTATAAAAGCCAGCAATTCACTCTTCTGTTCATATATATTCTTGGGAATTACCCTGGCTAATTCATTTTTTACTCGGTAAGAAAATAACATTTAACTCTTTCTTTGGTATATTTTTTTAAAATTATATATATTAATTTATAAACTATTATAAAACTAAAAACTTTTTTTCACATAAAATATTGTTTAAGGAATATTTATAGGTTTAACTTTTTGGTCAAACCTTGTGAATCACTTCCAAACCTTCATTTCTTCTTTATTCATATCTCTGTGTTTCACAAATAACTTATATTCTTTTCCCTTTAAATAATTTGCTAAACTATTTATTAAAACCACTGACCTATGTCTGCCCCCGGTACATCCGAAAGCAATAGATAGATATGTCTTGCCTTCTTTAATATAATAAGGGATTAAATAATTCAATAAATTAAAATAAGCTTCCGTAAAATGTTGAGTCACCGGAAATTCGGTTACATATTTTTCAATTTTCTGGTTGGTCCCCGGCAAATTTTTTAATTCATCTATATAGAAGGGATTGGGAAGAAATCTCACGTCAAAGATCATGTCTGTATCAATAGGAATACCGTATTTATATCCAAAAGAGATTAAGGTTATTTGAATCTCTTGTTCTTTCCCTTTTATAAAATTCCTGATAATTTCATTACTTAATTGTTTGGGAGTTAAATCAGAAGTATCTACTATTAGGTTAGCTTGTGACCTCAATTCTTTTAACTGTTCTCTCTCTGCTTGTATGTTTTCCAGAATGTTGTTTGAAACGTTTAAAGGATGCTTTCTTCTGGTTCCACTAAATCGATGCATTAACATCTCATCACTTGCTTCTAAAAATAATATCTCTCGATTAATTCCTAGTTCTTTTAAATAATCAAGTGATTCGTATAAATCCTTAAAAAAAATCCCTCCTCTTATATCTACCACTAAAGCAATCTTGGAGAGTTTCCCTTTTGATTTTAAACAAATTTCAGCAAATTTGAGGATTAGCTGGGAAGGGATATTATCTACACAAAAATACTCAGAATCTTCAAAGCACTTAACTGCTATACTTTTTCCTGCACCAGACAGACCAGTAATTATTACAAATCTGGTTGTATCCATCTATTTCTCCCATTCAACTAGTGACTTGTTTTCTATTTAATTAATTACCTACCCACTATACACTAAACGCTGCCCGCTCTACGCTATCCTACATACTCTCGGGAGTTGAAATCCCTAAAATCTTAAGGGCATTAAGCAACACTACCCTGGTGCAATCGATTAATATTAAGCGAGCTTTGGTCAATTCTATATCTTCAGCAATTACTCGATATACTGTATAATACTTATGAAACGAAGAAGCTAAATCATAAAGGTAAGTAGTTAAGAGATGCGGCTTCCAAGTTAAAGCACTCTTTCTAACCACTTCTTTTAAGGAAGACAGTTTTTTAATCAATTCAATCTCTTCCTTTTTATCCAATAAGTGAAGGTTAACTTCTTTGTTTTTATCAATTTTTATTTCTTCTTCCTCGGCTTTTTTTATTATACTACATATCCTCGCATAAGCATACTGAATATAATATA
>CAYTVM010000376.1:0-2062 GCA_964441685.1 uncultured Atribacterota bacterium
ATAATCTTTTTTACTGGATATCCATCTCTTTTTATCCTTTGATAATCCCCCGCCGGTGACAATCGTATGAATATGCGGATGATCCAGCAGGGTTTGGCTCCAGGTATGCAACACACTGATATATCCAATTTGCCCAACACCCAAATACTTCTGTTCAGCGCTTAATTGAGTTAAAGTTTTTGATACACTATTGAATAATAGGGTATACATTATCTTTTTATTCTGTAAGAATAGTGGATTAAGATAATCCGGCACAGTAAACACAACATGGAAATATTGAACCGGAAGCAATTCAGACCTTCGTTTAAGTAACCACTCTGCTGCTTTCAAACTTTGGCAGGTGGGACAATGTCTGTTTTTGCAGGAATTATATACGGTGTGAAATTTCTCACAAGAATCGCATTTATACAAATGGCCGCCAAGATTGATAGTCCTGCATGCAATCAAACTATTTATCACCCGGTACTGTTGGGGAGAAATGTGTCCCTTGTATTTTTTGCAATATTCTTTGTAATATTTCCTGAATATATCATTTACCTGTATTTTTTTAAAACTACAATTACCCTTAAGCGAAGGTGAAGACGGTACCCCATTCTTTTCTGCCATGGGGATCATCCTTACAACTCGGGAAAATCAAGTATTTTATGGAACCCCTTGGTTATATTATGCTTTAAGTGTAGATATATCGTCGTTGTCGTAATAGATGAATGGCCCAGGAATTTCTGTACCTGGTGTATATCCATTCCCGATTCAATCAAATGGGTTGCAAAACTATGGCGAAGGGAATGGACAGTTACATCTTTCTTAATCCCTGCTTTTTCCTTTGCATTATAAAATACCTGTTGTATGGTCCTTATACCTATCGGTTTTTCTTTTATCAATCCACTAAAAAGCCATGTTTGGGGACGATATGCTTTATAGTATATTCTTAAATATTTTAGATTTATATTTGAAAGTATTGTATATCTATCCTTTTTACCTTTCCCCTGATTTACTCTTATAAGCATTCTTTTGCTGTCAATATCTGTGATCCGCAGCCGGGATGCTTCACTGACCCGTAATCCTCCTGAATATATTGTCAGTAAAATAGTTTTATGTTTTAAGTTGTTTACACTATTAAGAAATGCTTTCACTTCATCCCGGGCAAGTATCTGAGGCAGCCTTTTCCGGGAAAAACGAGCCCGTGGAACAGATGCCATTATGAGCTTATTGTCTATCACTCTTTCAAAGAAAAACTTTAATGCATAATAGGTTTGGTTAATAGCCGTGGACGAAGACTTTTTATCTTCGATAAGATAAAAAAAGTAATTTTTCACCTCTTCTGTTGATAGATTCAAAGGGGATTTGTGGCAATAATCACTAATCTGCTTGATAGAACGTAGGTATATTTTTTGAGTATTGTCACTCTTGCCGGAAATTACCAGTTCCCTTTTGGTGCGTTCATAAATAGTATTCATAAAAACCTCCTGAAAATAAATTTATTTCAGGAGAATTTTAATCCATGTTGATGAATAAATAAAATAGCTTATTTGTATTAAAATATATGGGTAATATGACCAAATCACTGGTCGCCGCGCAGCGGTTTAGTTCAACGGCCGTTATTTTGTGCAGTTATTACCCTGACTTTTCCGAATTAAATTAACACGTGGCTATGCAACGAGTCAAGTACGAAAAACGAACTTAGCGCCATACAAACAGGGTAATAATTGGGTTGGTATTTCCGATTTTTTACCTTCCAGAAACTCTGAAGAAAAAAATCGGAAATACCAACCTGGAGTGAGGAGGAACGACGAACGGAACACATAAATAACAGTTGTATCACGTTGGCTTTTTTCACTCAATTCAATGGTTCAATTTTTCATAATAATGGATTTTCAATACCATTTTCAACTTCTTCATTCCTGATATTTTTATACAATTAAGAGCTTGTAATTTACAAATTCCATATTATTGTATTTCCTTTTGCATTTTTATTCTCTACCAGCTTATTTTCGCTTTGAAAATCTAATTTATCCTTTCATTTATATACAACTATAACCAAAACTTTTAACCTTGAGTTATT
>CAYTVM010000377.1:0-2052 GCA_964441685.1 uncultured Atribacterota bacterium
CGGTTTTAGCCGGAGCACATCCCCAGGTAGTATCGGCAGTTTATTTGGCTAATGCTTTAAGGCCAAAGCTCAAGTATGCCTCCGTTATCGGTTCTTACGGATGGGGAGGAAAGATGCTGGAAAATATTAGTGCAATGATAGGTAATTTAAAAGTAGAAGTTCTTCCTCCGGTGATAATAAAGGGTTATCCCAAAGAAGAAGATTATAATTCTTTGATAAGATTGGCCGGGGAAATAATAAAAAAACATAAAAATCTATAAGAGGTTGTAACCCAAAAGGAAAACAAAAAATATTTTAGGAGGATATAAAAAATGAAAGACTTAAAAGGAACAAAAACTGAAAAAAATTTAATGGATGCTTTTTCCGGAGAATCCCAGGCCAGGAATAAATATACTTATTTTGCTTCCAAGGCCAAAAAAGAAGGGTATGAACAGATTGCTTCTATCTTTTTAGAAACAGCTGAAAATGAGAAGGAACATGCCAAACTTCACTTTAAAGAATTAGCAGGGATTGGAAGCACTATTGATAATTTAAAAGCAGCTGCTGCCGGTGAAGATTTCGAATGGACAGAAATGTATCCCCGAATGGCCAAAGAAGCAAAAGAAGAAGGGTTTGAAAAAATTGCGAAGATGTTTGAGGGGATCGCGGTCATTGAAAAAGGACATAAGGAGCGTTACAAGAAACTTCTTAAAAATATAGAGGAAGATCAAGTTTTTAAAAAAGAAGGAAAAACTTTCTGGAAATGTCGAAATTGCGGCAATATCTATGAAGGAGCTGAAGCACCTGAAATCTGCCCGGTATGCAAACATCCCCGGGCTTATTATGAGTTAAAGGATAAAAATTATTAAATTGAACTGTTATTAAAGATAGGTAAAAATATTTTAAAATTTAAAGAGGGTAAATATAAATATGATCCAAGAAAAAAACACCTTAAAAGAAAGAGTAGAAATTGCTTTAGAAAAGATAAAGCCAGCGCTTCAGGCTGACGGAGGGAATGTGGAGCTGGTCGAAGTTACTTCGGAAGGAATAGTAAAGGTTAAATTAACCGGTGCCTGCTATGGCTGCCCGATGAGTCAGATGACTTTAAAGATGGGTATCGGCAGGACTTTAAAAAGGGAAGTACCGGAAGTACAGGAGGTAGTGGAAGTATAGAATTTTCCACATTAGAACACGAAAAAAGGATAGCCGGTATGATTAAGAACCATGCTGAGAGTATCCAGAAATTAAAATTTATCGGGGAAGACGGTAGGGGGTATTTTGATGATTGATAAAAATTTAGTTTCCCGAGTATTTACTGTTCCTACGGCAACAGAACAATAAAATATTTAAAGACAGTTGCTAAAATATAAAATCATGTAAGGAGGATGTAAAAAATGGAAGAATTAACACAGAATAAATTTCCACTAATAGGTGATCAATTGCCGGAAATGGAGGTACAAACTACTCATGGGAAGATGAAATTACCGGATTACTTTTCTGGAAAATGGTTTGTTCTATTTAGTCACCCGGCAGATTTTACCCCAGTTTGTACAACAGAATTTGTCGCTTTTGCCAAGAGACACGAAGAATTTAGAAAGCTTAATTGTGAACTCATCGGACTTTCTATAGACCAGGTGTTTTCTCATATAAAATGGATAGAATGGATTGAAGAAAAATTGGGAGTAGAGATTCAATTTCCAGTCATTGCTGATGACACAGGGAAAGTGGCGAAAAAACTAGGAATGATTCATCCTGGTGCAGGGACCAGTACGGTTAGAGCTGTTTTTCTCATTGACCCCAAAGCAGTCATCAGGTTAATATTATTCTATCCTGCTACAATAGGAAGGAATATGGATGAAATCTTAAGAGTGGTCAAAGCATTCCAAGTTGCAGATGAGAATAAAGTGGCTATGCCAGCTAATTGGCCCAATAATGAACTGATGAAAGATGAAGTAATCATACCGCCACCGACTGATATCAAAACTGCCAAAGAGCGGAGAGGTAAGCCCAATTGTTACGATTGGTGGCTGTGTCACAAAAAGTTATAAAATTAAAAAGTGCAAAATATATTAA
>CAYTVM010000378.1:0-2045 GCA_964441685.1 uncultured Atribacterota bacterium
AACGAACTGTAATGATAAACCGGTGAAAAATGAATTTAACCTTTCATCAACTTTCTCTTCTGAAATGTCCTTGCTTTTTATAATTAACATTGCGAGAAAAGTCATGTAGGCTGCACCCAGAATACCCATAAAAAATCTAATCTTCGGAATAATATTGAAAAGTAGAAGGTTGAAATAATTACTAATAAACATAATGATGAAAAAACCGACAAAGATACCCAATAAAAATTTAAAAGTCTTTCTGTAACCAAATTTATTAGCATTAACCATAGATAAAACGACATTTGGACCGGGTGTAAATGATACGACTAAGACATAAGAGAGAAACGCGGTAAGATTAAACACCTATGACCTCCCCAAAAATTTTAAAAGAAAAAATCCATATTGTTCCAATTCTAGTATATAATGTTTTCTATTGCAAGATACTAAATATTTTATTAATTCAATGTAAACCAGTAGTCTCAGATAATGAGTTATGGTATAATTCATAATAAATGTAAAAAATTGTAACGGGGCGTAGCGCAGTTTGGTAAGCGCGCTTGGTTCGGGACCAAGAGGCCGGAGGTTCAAATCCTCTCGCCCCGACCAACTAAAAAATGCTTTATAATGCATGAAAAAATCAAAAAAACAGTCATTGAATATCTTAAAATTAGGAGTATTTTAATTCCTTAAAATCTCCCACCCTTATAACTATCCCCTTTTAAATTTTAAAAGCTTTCTATAAAAAAATCTATCAAAGCAGTGAATCTATTAAAAGTAGATGAATATAGATATAAGAAAAGGATATATAAAAGAAATGACTATCAGAGAAATTGAAGCAAAATCAATATTACGTCAACATAAGAAGATAGATTCCTGGTTTATCTCCCGTTATGGAATGAATTTATATAGGGGTTGTACCCATAACTGTATTTATTGTGATGGAAGGTCAGAGGGTTATTATGTAGATGGGGAGTTCGGGGAAGATGTAACTGTTAAAATCAATGCCATAGAGATTTTACGACGAGAATTAGATTCTAAAAGAAGACGTGCTCCTTTTAAAAGAAGTTTTATTATAATAGGCGGAGGTGTCGGTGACAGCTATCAACCCATTGAAGAGAAGTATCAATTAAGCCGAAAAGCCCTTGAACTTGTGGATGAATGCAATTTTCCGGTTCACGTTCTGACTAAATCAACACTTATTAAGAGAGATATCGATATTTTAAAAAAAATTAACAAAAAAAATAGAACGATTGTAAGTTTTAGTTTCTCCTCAGTAGATGATGAAATAAGCGCTATCTTTGAACCCGGCGTTCCTCCTCCCAGCGAAAGATTGAAAACTCTTACCTTTTTCAAAAATGAAGGGATTGCCTGTGGCATGTTTTTTCTTCCGGTTATTCCTTTTATAACTGACACACCAGTATTAATGGAAGAGACGATAAGAAGGGCGAGTGAAGTAAGATTAGACTTTATCATCTTTGGAGGAATGACCTTAAAAGAAGGCAGACAAAAAGATTATTTTTTTAAGGCACTGAGAAATAAGTATCCGAAACTTATTGGGGAGTATGAAAATATATACCAAAAAAGCAAATGGGGTGAAGCGGCAGGAGGGTATTATCATTCCATAAATTTAACCTTTAATAGTATAATAAAAAAATATAAAATTCCCCCTCGCATTCCTCTTGTCCTTTATAAAGATATATTAGAAGAAAATGATTTAGTGGTAGTCATATTAGAGCATATTGATTATCTTCTAAAATTAAAAGGAAGAACTTCTCCTTATGGTTATGCAGCCCATTCAATCTCACAACTAAAAGAACCTTTATCATCTATAAAGAGAGAATTAAAAAGAATAAACGGAGTTGGTAAAGTAACAGAGAAGATTATACTGGAAATACTCGGAACCAAAAATTCATCTTACCATAAAAAACTACTAACTGAATAGATATAATTAATGACCTGCCTATAATATATATTTGTTCTTTTTTTGGGGACACAGAAAAAAATAAACAAAACTATAGGCAGGCAATTTAATTTTAAAAGAAATTTCGCGTTCTTTTACAAAC
>CAYTVM010000379.1:0-2038 GCA_964441685.1 uncultured Atribacterota bacterium
ACATAGCAATGCTTTTTCTCTTGGAACGTATTATCTTTTTAATTTTTATAATTTTATCTCCTGAGGAAGATACCCTCTTTTCAAAGAAAAAATAAGCAGAAGCTGCATTATCGTCCCAATAATACCCCAAGTTCAAAAGCCTTGTGAAGCAGTTCTTCTTTCTTTCTGGCACCTTCTCCACGGTCAGAGTCTGTAATAACTAAAGTATCCAGTAACTCAATATTGGCAAAAAATTTGCACCAGATTCTTATGGATGCCAGTGCGTGTTCAGGATTTTTCGATATGTTAGCCACCCAGATAAAGAGGCCCTTCTTTTTTTTCTCCAACCTCGACTTGAATATTAATTTACCATCCGGAAGTGTAATCATCTCCGCCAGGCAATTTGAGCGATCAATGAGCAATTTGAGCTGAGCGCTAAAGTAACCAAAATATGCAGGAGCACCGATAATCAGAGCATCAGCGTTTACAAGAGCATCATATATTTTTTCCATTCCATCTCGATAGAAGCAATAATCAGGGGCGGGAAATCTGTCACAAGCCTGACAGGGTTTTATTTCCAGATCATTGAGGTAGATTTTTTCTATTTCTGCCCCGATAGATCGGGCACCTTCCAGAGCTTTCGTTACAAAGGTATCAGTGTTCATATTTTTCCTGGGACTGCTTACAATTCCCACTACTTTTATACCCATGGTCTCATTCTCTCCTTAATTAAATATTATTAAAATAAGAAGACATATTATCGTTGATTAGAAAAGAATTAAAATTGGTGTTGACATTTATTGTATTGAAATAAATATTTGCACTCATTGCATCTTTTTAAATATGATTTAATGAACCTTTCGTTTTATTAAGATATTTTTGTTTGGAAAATAGCAAGCAGGAATGAATCAATAATCATTACATGAAGCTTTTTTATACTCATCTAATAAATTTGCCATCAGTTCTTTCACTGAAATAATCTTATCCACACGATAAGCATTACTTCCTGCAAAGGCAAATCCGTCGTCAAGTTTTCCCTGTTTGGCATTAGTCAGAGCAAGGGCGATACAATAAGGTGCTTTTTTAAAATTACAAGTCTTTAAACATTTCCAATGACATTGAAAAGGTTTTCTAACTCCGGATGCAACTTCTTCCAAAAATTTGTTCTTTACAGCCCTCCCTGGTAATCCAACCGGACTATCAATGATTATTAAATCATCTTTTTGACATTTCAGATAAGTCTCTTTAAATTTGATAGAAGCATCACATTCATAAGTGGGAACGAATCGAGTGGCCATCTGTACTCCTTGAGCTCCTAATTGAATATATTTGTAAATATCTGCACCGGTATATATTCCGCCTGCGGCAATGATGGGAATTTTCTTATCAAATTCACTTTCGTAAGGGTTTACCGCGGAAATCACTTCAGGCAATATTTTTTCTAAAACAAAATCCGGGTTATTAATCTGCTCTTTTTTAAAACCCAGGTGTCCACCGGCTAAAGGTCCTTCAACAACAACCGCATCAGGCACGTGTTTATAATTTTTCTTCCAGTATTGAAATATAATTTTTGCAGCCCGAGAAGATGATACAATAGGAACAATTTTAGGTTTAATTTCTTTTAATTTATCGGGCACCAGCACTTCAAGACCTCTTAAGGGCAAGCCTGCTCCGATAAATATTAAATCTGCCTTTTCTTCTACTACAATCTTGACCATATCATAAAAATCCGAAAGAGCAGCCATTATATTTACTCCGATAATGCCCCTGGTCATCGACTTGGCTTTTCTTATTACTTTACGTAAAGCCATTTTGTTCGCCTCAGTAAAATTTTTAGCAAAGTCGGTTTCAAGCATGCCTATCCCGGCAGTTCCAATCACTCCGATACCCCCTGAATTTGCCACTGCAGACGATAAACCTGATAAAGAGATGCCCACGGCCATTCCACCTTGAATAATGGGAATTTTTGCCTCTAAGTTACCTATCCTCAATTTAGGAATTTTTTTGAAATTCATCTATTTAGCTTCCTTGCAGATAATGATCTAATCAAATCAATACT
>CAYTVM010000380.1:0-2037 GCA_964441685.1 uncultured Atribacterota bacterium
TAAACGCTGTACGCTATACGCTATATAAAAAAGGGAGATTTAGTATTCTATATGAATAATAAAAATATAAAAATTTTAGATAAAAATATATTACCTTTATTGCCGCTCAGGGAATTGGTAATTTTTCCTAATATGGTTATTCCTCTTTTTGTTGGGAGAGAACAATCTATTAATGCTTTAGAAGAAGCAATTAATTTAAAAAGCCTTATATTTATTGCAGCTCAAAAAGATCCAGAAATAGAAAAACCAAAATTAGAGGATATGTATTCTATCGGAACAATTGCAAAAATAATACAGATATATAAATTACCCGATGATACTATAAAAATTTTAGTGGAAGGACTTGGCAGGGCAAAAATTAAAAATACAGAGGAGTTTAGTAATTTTCTCAAAGTAAAAGTAGAAAAAATAAAAGTTAAAAACGGTAAAAATCTAAAAATAGAAGCCTTAATGAGATTAGCAATTGATCGATTCGAACAATATTTAAAATTAAACAATAAAATAGCTTCTGAAATGATGCTATCCGTAAAAAATATTGAAAAACCAGATAAATTAGCCGACATAATTGCTTCAAATTTAATTTTAAAGGTAAAAGAAAAACAAAATTTGTTGGAAATAGTTAATCCCCTGGAAAGGCTGGAGAAATTGATTGTTATATTAAAGAAAGAAGTAAGCATTTTAGAGTTAGAAAAAAATATACAAGAAAGAGTAGAAGTAAATTTAGAAAATTTCCAAAAAGATTATTATCTAAAAGAGCAATTAAGGGAAATACAAAAAGAATTAGGAGATAAGGAAAAAAATATTTCAGAAGCCGATGAATTCAAAGAGAAGATATTATCTTTTAAACTTACCAAGGAAGTGGAAAATAAGTGTATAAAAGAAACCGATCGTTTAGAAAAAATGCCTTTTTTATCTGCTGAGAGTGGTGTGATAATAAATTATCTAGAATGGATCATCTCTCTCCCCTGGAACAAAAAAACCAAAGATAAATTAAATATAGAATTAGTAAAAAAAGTTTTAGATGATGACCATTATGGTTTACTAGATATTAAAGAAAGAATTTTAGAATATTTAGCAGTAAAAAAAATGAGCAAGAAACAAATAGGTACAATTCTGTGTTTAATAGGACCTCCGGGAGTAGGTAAGACGTCATTAGCAAAATCAATAGCTCGGGCAATGGGTAGAAAATTTATAAGAACCTCCCTGGGAGGCGTTCGGGATGAAGCTGAAATACGAGGGCATAGAAAAACTTATATAGGGTCTATGCCGGGAAGAATTATCCAAGGAATGGTGAACGTAAAATCTAGAAATCCCATTTTTTTGTTGGACGAAATTGATAAAATGACTATGGATTTTAGAGGTGATCCCGCTTCCGCTCTATTAGAAGTATTGGATCCTGAACAAAATAATACTTTTAGCGACCATTACTTGGAAGTTCCATTTGATCTTTCGGAGGTAATGTTTATTACTACTGCTAACAACGAAGATGAAATACCTTATTCCCTGAAAGACAGGATGGAGATAATTAATATACCGGGTTATACTGAATATGAAAAATTACAAATTGCAAAGTTATTTTTATTACCTAAACAATTAAATAATCATGGTTTTAAAAAAAATGATATAGAAATATCAGATAAAGCTATGAAAAAAATAGTCAAAGAATATACTCACGAAGCAGGAGTAAGGAGCCTGGAAAAAGAAATCGCTTCTATATGTAGAAAGATTGCGTTAAATATAGTCTATTCCAAAGAGAATAAAAGAGTTAGAATTACATTAAAGAATTTAGAAACTTATTTGGGAATACCTAAATATAAAATAGATAAAATTGAGAAAGAAGATGCAATTGGTGTGGCAACAGGTTTGGCTTGGACTGAAATCGGAGGAGAAGTATTGTCCGTGGAAACGATAATAATGCCCGGTAAAGGTAAACTAACCTTTACCGGGCAACTAGGAGATATTATGCAAGAATCAGGAAAAGCAGCCTTAACTTATACTCGTTCTCGAGCAGAAAAATTTAAGATAAATAATAAATTC
>CAYTVM010000381.1:0-2027 GCA_964441685.1 uncultured Atribacterota bacterium
ACGTTATCCGTAATTTTGACAATCTCCTTAACTTTAATTATAATCAGAGCAGAAAACGACGTGAGTTAAAAAAAGCATGAAGAAATTTGGAGGTTTGAAATGTCTATTTCACAAATGTTAAGTTATAGAATTTTACTCAAGAAGGAACCGGAAGGCGGTTATACGGTAACTGTCCCTTCTCTCCCCGGATGTGTTACCTATGGCGAATCCATCGAAGAAGCAACGGAAAGAGTAAAGGAAGCTATCGAATTATACTTAGAAAGTTTAAGATCTCATCACGACGAAATCCCCAATGATGAAGGCACTTTAGAATATACTCTTACGGTGGGAATAAGTGCCTAAACTACCGCCTCTAACCTCCCAGAAAGTGATAAAGATCCTGGAAAGTAATGGTTTTGTATTAGATAGGACCAAGGGGAGCCATCGAATATATTACCATTCTGAAAGTAAAAGAAGAGTTATTATCCCTTACCATAAGAAAGATTTGCCAAAAGGCACTTTAATGGAAATTTTAAAACAAGCAGGTATTAGCAAAGAAGAATTAAAATAAATGTTGAAACCCAAACCCTTTTATTTCACTTCATTTTTGCTTTAATGAAATCAGGAAATAACATTATTTTTTCAGCATCATCTGAGTAAAACAAAAAAGGTTTTACTTCTTCAACTAATTTTTTAAAATTTATTTTCTCACACTTTAACAGCAGCTTTTTTTAATCTCTTCTATATCGGTTTCTTCTTTCAATTTCATCTTCTCTCCTAAAAAATGATAACTTGGATTTGTTTTAGAAAAAAGAAAAATTACATCATAAAAATCTCTTCCCATCGATCTGGGGCGATTCAAAATAGCGAATATCTTCTGAGATAATAATATGTCAGGGGACGGTTGTTTGGCACACTTCAAGAATATATATTTACCTTATCGTATCGCCAATAACGGTTAAATGAATTATACTTTTTCAATTTTCCTTCACCTTAATACTAATACGACAAAAGTTTTAAAAAAGCCTTCTTTTTAAAAGAAAATTTTTCTGGATTCTGGATGGAAGAGCAATGATAAAATGTTGGCAAACTAAACTGATCAACTCTTTATAAAAAGTTAAAAAAATTCCCAAATTATTGAGATATCACAACCCTATACACTTAAAGAGTTCGAATCCTCCCCGGCTCCCCGGACAAGACGAGTTTCGCAACTTTTGTATGAGTGATGAAATTGAAAGGGTATATCATCAATTTGGAAAAGTTATTGAATATATTAAAAATTAGATAGACATAAACTCCAATAAGATTATACTAAGTTTATTAAGTATTACTTTTCTTATTGGAAACATTAAGATCATTTTACTGAACGGAAAGGCTGAAAATACTTTTTCTGTCCTAACATTTTCATAAAAAATCACTTAAATAAGTAAAATGCTATCTATTATTTATCTGCATGATTTATTTATAATTAAAAAAACCTGGAAATTTGATTTGCTATTTTGATTTTTTCGCAAAAACATAAGAAAAGGGTATCGCTATCAAATCTCCGATGATGTATGTTGCAAATATAATAATCATGGGTATGGCAAAACTGGGAAACTGATTTGTAACGATAAGAGGAAGTGATACTCCAATAAACCATATTGATTTATAGAAAAGTTGTAATAACAAGACCGGTACGAATTTAAGGGGAGATCTTAAGCCAAATATCGATAAAATACCCATTGACAGATAGATGCTGCCTATAATTCCAAAAGCAATTGGTTCTTCAACAGGCCAGCCTAACAGAGATTTAATCTTCTCAGGCATAATAATCATTCCTAAACCAAGTAAACCTACTGAGATAATAGTATAAATATACATTCCTTTAAGCCAACCCCAGCGAATCTTAATATCTTCAGACATCACTCTTTCTCCTTTTTACTATTTTTTACTTAACATCCCTTCTTCAAAAATTAAACGTGTTGGTTATAAAATTTTACTAAACGTATATTTTTTATTCTACATTATACATATAATATCCTTCTTCTTTTTCTGAAAAATATTTG
>CAYTVM010000382.1:0-2026 GCA_964441685.1 uncultured Atribacterota bacterium
TCTCTCCTACATTGTGAGGATTTTTAAAATGTTCCATTACTTTATCACTATACATGCCCATGAAGTTATTCTCCTTATCATTACCTAATATTTTGACTTATGGATTTTATTTTCTTCATATAATATCTGATACGTTATACACAAAATACTATTTTGTATTGATTACTATTAATCTTTTTTCTTGTTTCTTTACTAAATACTATTCACTAATGGTTAATTCAGTCCTTCCCAATTCCCCTTAAAGGGAGAGAAGGCTCTTAGCTTCTCAATAATTCCCGGTAATATCTCTATCACATAATCTATTTCTTCCTCTGTATTATCCTTCCCCAGGGTTAATCTTAAAGAACCATGGGCTATCTCCGGAGGAAGCCCGATAGCCAATAATACATGTGATGCTGTTAAGGAGCCAGAAGTGCAGGCTGAACCACTGGAAGCGGCAACACCTTCCATATCTAAACTTAACAACATCGATTCCCCTTCAATAAATTCAAAACAAAAATTGGCATTTCCTGGCAGCCTTTTTGTAGGATGACCATTTAAACGAACATTTTCTATTTTGTCTATAATTCCTTTAATCAACTTATCTCTTAATTTTAAAATCTTTTTCTCTTTGCCTTGAGTTAGTCTTTCTTCTGCCAGTTCTGCAGCTTTGCCTAATCCGACTATTCCTGCTACATTCTCTGTACCGGCTCTTCTGTTTTTTTCCTGAGAACCGCCATCTATTAAAGTAACTATCTTTGTTCCTTTTCTCAAGTACAACACCCCTATACCATTAGGACCGTAAAATTTATGTCCGGACATTGATAACATATCTACTCCCAAGTCATTGACATCTATAGGAATGTGCCCGGTAGTTTGTACTGAATCAGTATGAAAATATATACCAGCTTTTTTTACCACTTTACCTATTTCTTTAATCGGTTCGATAGTGCCAATCTCATTGTTAGCATGCATAATAGTCACCAATATCGTTTTATCTGTAATTTCCTTTTTCACATCTTCAGGATCTATCAGACCATATTTATCAACCGGTAAATAAGTAACCTTAAATCCCTGTTTCTCTAAAAACTGACAGGAGTGCAGTACAGCATGGTGCTCTAATTTCGAAGTAATGATATGATTCCCTTTTTTTTGATTAGCCCAGGCTATTCCTTTTATAGTATAATTGTCTGCTTCCGTACCTCCGGCAGTAAAAACGATTTCTGAAGAATTTGCTCCGATTAAATGAGCTACCTTTCCCCTGGCTTTTTCTACTGCTTCTCTTGCTTCCTGTCCAAAGGAATGAACACTATTAGGGTTTCCGAATTTTTGAGTAAAATATGGTTCCATTTCTTTAACCACCTCAATATCGGTAGAGGTTGTTGCTGCGTGGTCTATATATATCCTTTTCATAAAATTATTCCCTCTTCTTTTTCTCTATAATTAACATTATAAAAAATTATATTATATATGATAAATTTTGTCAACTTTATTCTTACTTTTTACATTAAAATCAAAAGCGAACTGTTTTTTAAAAAAGTTCTACTAGATTACCTTAATCAAGAAGGTATCCCTTTATAGCCAAATGACAAGATGATCTGGATAAACTTATCTATTATTATCATTTTGAAAGAATAAATCAAGAGTATAGGTGAAAAGATTAAACTCTTTATCGGAAATTATTCGATAGTGGGTGAAAATATACTTTATCTGAACCACGACAAATGATATTATTCTTTACGGGAAAAAGAAGAAAGTATCCACATTATTTAAAAGTAATACAATATTTTTTTGAAAATAATTTTTAACCCATTGACATTTTTAAATGTTTTAGGTATAAGAATATAAACAAAAAAGTATCATGATTTTTATTAAAGTATAACTCATATAATTTTTAAAAAATAGGAGAAAAAAACTATGGACCAAACCTCATCTTTGGACAAGCCTCCCCAGCGAAAAAAAAGGGGGAAAGAACGAAAAGTATTTTTAGGACCTGTTTCCGATCTGGAAGAACATGTTCGGCCAGATTGGTGGAGCCGCATTTTTA
>CAYTVM010000383.1:0-2017 GCA_964441685.1 uncultured Atribacterota bacterium
TTAGGGTAGGATAATTTTTCTCTAATTTTTTAAAATCTTTCTTGAAATCAGGAAGTATTAGTACTTCATTAAATATTTTCTTCAATATAGGTCCTCACCGAATAAGGTTTTGTGCGGTAGAATACAGATTCATAATCTATTATTTCTCCATTGTTAGTGGTTAACCATGGTACATCTCTATGGGAATAATCACTTATCTCGGTAGCATTCATATCAGATAATCTATCTAATACGCTATCAATCATTTTTATTTCATGAGCCTTTAACAGGGTTAAATCTGATTCTCTTTTAGATAAATATTTCGTCTGAGGATGTTTGAAATAGCTGTCTTTCACTTTAATCAGGTCTTTGCCTTCCATCTCTTTAATTATTTTGATAAACTCCTTGGGAGTGGGACCATAATGGTTTTTTATATAGGTTGCTCCAATGAATTGTTCTTCGTATTTTTCATAAAAATCAAAATCAATAAAGTAGAGCAATTTATATAAAACTGATTCTCCTATGTTTGGTTTTGAACCAACTTTATTTAATATGTAAAGCAATATTTCTTTGAATTTCTGCAGATTTTTTTGGGGAACGCTTATTCGTATTTCTTTTTTTGGATTCTGTTTAGTTGTATTTTTTTCAATGATTACTTCTATATCTTCTTTTAAATCAAGTAATATATCCGAAGAAATATTAAAATACTCAGCAAGCTTTTTTATTTCCTCTGCACATATTTTTCTTTCTCCGTTTTCAATTTTTGAAATGGTCACCCGATCTACACTTAATGCTTCAGCCAAACTGGATTGCGAGACATCTATTTTCTCTCTTAATTTTTTAATTTTAAAACCTAGATTCTTATATAATGTAGGCATTTTGTTACACCTCGTTTCTTTAAAATCATATAATCATATATACTATAACATATGTTTTTTATTATTACAAGTGTATGTAATATATTATTACTTCTTTAACTATTTCAGGAAATAAGGTAAAAGAGGAATATTTTGAGGCTTCTTGAAAGCCTTATATAATAAGGCTTTCTGCCAATATTTAATATAAGACATTTTAAGCACCTATTTCAAAAAATATGACCAATCACCTTAACCCGCCTCAAAGAATTCTGCTACGACAATATTTCGCTAAAACTCTTATTTTACAAGACTTTTAACCTCCTAAAAACACATTTTTTAGTGCTTTTTTGCCTCATTTTCTCCTCATTTCAGAAGCACTAACACCATCCTATATAATAAAAAATGCAGAAACCCTTATATTTTCTGCGTTTTAAAGCCTTACCATTTTTTCCTATAAAACTTGTAATCCTCTAATTATATACATATTTATCTTCCTTACTTAGTAAAAAACAAGCTTTCCTATTCCTCTATTTTTATCCTTTTTGGATAATTATTTAATCAAAAAGGGTCATAAAACCGTCCCTTGTCACATTCTGGTATTATAAAGTTTTGTGATTTACCCATTATTATTGCTTGTGTCTTTCAAGCAGTTTATGATTCCATACTTGCGCTTCAATGTAAGGAGCAAGATTGCTGGGAAGATTTGTTTCCCAGTCTTCCTCAGGCAATCCTTTTTCTCCTACTATTGAAAGTATTTCCGATAAGGTGAAAACCTTGCCGTGATAATCTGGCAGATAATATTCTTTTGGTTTCTCCCTACCAAACCATTGGGAGATCATGCTATCTGGGTAAGTAAAGCTGACATCATACTCCGTAAAGACTGAGAGAGGTATGCGTATTTCCCCATGAGCATCAGGATCAGGAGCTTGTTTTATCATCCATTTGGATGCTCCAAGCACCATCGGAATCGGATAAGCCTCCTGAGGTCGCCCCCCTTTTGCGATGAACTCCTCACGTACCCACTGCTCTGTTTGCCTTCGATTACACATATACTGAATTGGATCTTTGAATCTTGCCCCAAAAAGAGTGTCATCGCAAAGTGCTTCCATAATTTTAATGACTTCTTCATCTGGCAACGCAGATAGGCTTCGAAATGGTTTTGTACCATGCTTGTAGTAATA
>CAYTVM010000384.1:0-2014 GCA_964441685.1 uncultured Atribacterota bacterium
AGCAGATCAAATTATTATGGATGAAAATGCTGTTTTAGGGCCGGTAGACCCCCAACTGGGCCAATATCCGGCAGTCTCAATCTTAAAGGTATTAAAAGATAAAGATGTGAATAAAATAGATGATGAAACCATGATTCAAGCTGATATTGCCAGAAAGGCAATTCGACAGGTGAGAGCATTTGTGAAAAAACTGCTTGTTGAAAATAATTGCAGCAAGGAAAAAGCAGATAAGCTTGCTCAGATTTTAACGGAGGGTCGGTGGACTCATGATTATCCCATTACCTTCGAAGAGGCAAAGAAATTGGGATTATGTGTATCCAGCGAGATGCCTAAAGAAATTTATGAATTGATGGACTTTTACCCTCAAAATCCGGGAAAACGTCCCTCGGTTCAGTATATCCCTTTGCCTTATAAAAAACCGATTACAGCTCCCACTAAAAAGGTCTTTCGTGAATAATGGAAAAGGGCAGGTAGTGAAACAAGGGACCGTTGTTAATGCTCAATAATTCAGTAACTTATTTAGCATCAATTAAAAATCATTTTTAAGACAAATTAAGGGACAGCATATCTTGGTGTGTATTATCATACAATCAGCAAAGGAATCAAAAGAGTTGTAAGTGAAGAAAAAACTGATAACAAAGACAGTATCTGACCCCCAAAGTTTTCCCTCGGAGCAAAATATCAGGGATTGCCCTGTCCGTGCCGAGTAGGTTTATGGAATATTAAAAAATTTTACTCAAAAATATAAAATCCGGATTAAAGGAGATATAAATGGATCAACGTATTGAAAAACACGCGCATATTTTATTGAACTATTCCGTAGGGTTAAAAAAAGGTGAAAAAGTAGCTATCCTGGGTCAACTGACCAGCTATCCTTTGATGAAAGAAATCTACCGGCAGGCAATTCAGTTAGGCGCATTTCCGGAATATCTTTTTTTGGACGAAGAATTAGAGGAAATTATACTGAAAGAAGGAAATGAAGAACAGATTCAATATGTACCGGAAAGCTTGAAAACAACTTATGAAACCTCCGATGTCATTCTCACCGTCTGGGGCAGAGCCAATACCCGTATTTTTGCGAATATTGCCCCAGGCAAGATGAAAATTGCTTCCCGGGGAAAACGACCGCTAATTGATATGATCTTTGAACGGCTAGCCAAAGGGGAGGTACGCTGGTGCGGAACACTCTTCCCCACCAGGGCAGTGGCACAGGAAGCCAATATGTCCTTATCGGAATTTGAAGAATTTGCTTATGATGCCTGTTATTTGAATGAAAAAAACTCTATTGCCCGCTGGCAGGAGATTGACCGGCAACAGGAGAAGATATGTAACTTTCTTAACCGGAAAGAAAAATTAAGAATCGTTTCCCGGGATACAGACCTTATGGTATTCATTAAGGATAGAAAATGGATTAACTGCTCCGGTAAGGAAAATTTCCCTGACGGTGAGGTCTTTACCAGCCCGCTCGAAAACTCGGCAGAAGGACATATCCGTTTTGGCTTTCCGGCTATCTATAATGGAAGGGAAGTGGAAGATATTCAGTTAACTCTGCAAAATGGAAAAGTAGTAAAGGCAACAGCAGCTAAAGGAGAGGATTTTCTAAAAGAAATGCTGGAAACCGATGCCGGTGCCAGTTATCTGGGAGAAGTAGCTATTGGAACAAACTACCATATTCAAAGATTTTCCAAAGAAATCTTATTTGATGAAAAGATAGGCGGAACCATTCATGTCGCCCTAGGTAGATCTCTTCCGGAGGCGGGAGGGAAGAATCAGTCCGCCATTCATTGGGATATGATCTGTGATATGAAAAACGGCGGAAAAATCTTCGCCGATGACCGGCTCATCTACCAGGACGGAAAATTTACTATCAAATTCTAAAATTTTTTATGAGATAATGTAAGACAATGGGACGTCAGACTGTGTGAAAAGTATAACATTTAGCTTAATATGGGCATATAGAGTTAGGTCTTGCAATAAAAGAGAACAGGGGGACGGTTCTCCGTTCCCATTTACT
>CAYTVM010000385.1:0-2013 GCA_964441685.1 uncultured Atribacterota bacterium
GACGATCATTTTACAGTTTTTCATTATTTTTTCCCTCCATTTTTATTTTCTTCTAACATTTTTTAACATGACGGCACAAACTCTAAATACATTTCATTAGTTTTCTGCCTATTAACCACCCCCTTTTTTTATGAAAGAGCTATTTACAGCAAAACTCTCTTAAGAAAATTATAAATATACCTTACTGTTTTCACTATAACGCATCCCCAGCTCCAATTTCTATTACAAAGATAAAACTTTTTATCCAAGCTCAACAATTTTGTCACTTTTCCCAGTTTTTCATCATAGGGGGTTATATACGCCAATCCCCTGTCTCTTTTTAAGTAGTTATATTCAAATAAGAAGTTTCTTAGATTATAGATGAGATCTTTTAAAGAATCAAATGAATTACGATAGAAAAACTCATTTTTGATAATCTTCCAGAAGGGCTAGATCTTGCTTCTGGGGTTTGAGGTCGATAAGGTCTGGTTATGGGTTAACTCTCCTGGGATTAACTTCTTATAATGTTTAATGATCTCCTTCTGAGCGGGGTTTAAAGGATAGCGTTTTTTAATCCGATCCAGGGTTGTAGGAAAAACATCTTATCTAAAATAATGAAGTTCAAATAATAAGATTAGCTTATAACGATTGGAGTCAATACTATTATCTTCTTCAATTTCAGCACCAAGAAAATATTTTGTCCAATTTTTACAAATTTGCATTTTATCTAAGTGTCATTCAATAATACTATAAGTCCTTCATCCTGGACTATTGTAAGCGCTTAGGCTTCTATCTTTGTTTTCTAGCTTTGTCCTTTTTAAAGTCCTTTCCATTATTTACTACTACTTACAATTCAATGACCTTAATTCTTTCATCACATAATTAATTATCATAAGCGTTCCATAATAAGTGGCCATTCCCAATCATTCTATTCTTTCGGAGATGTATTAGTCCAGAGAGATATTTCTTTATAATTTCTCATTTTAATTCACTCTTTTCATCTCATCTTTTTAAGGATAAATCTTATCTTTTCATCAGCCAATTCCAATTCTCTATCCTCTATGCAGAGTATGGGTCTAAACCTAATACTTTTCTTCCCGCAAGGAAGAATAAGCATATTGTCTTCAAAGCATCTCTTCTTAAACTCATCTCTAATTTTAGTATTTGGTAGATCAAAAGAACGCATTAACCCCAGTCCTCTTGCATTGGAGATTAAATCCGGAAAGTCTTTCTGGATATCTTGGAGGATCTTTTTTAATTTTTCTCCTTTAATTCTCGCATTTTTTATCAGGTTATCCTCTTTGATAATTTCTAAAATTCGAGTAGCTCTCACCATATCTACAATATTCCCACCAAATGTAGAGTTTATTCTGCTTGACTCTACAAAGGCGTTGTTTTCAACTTCATCAATTCTTTTTCCAGCCATTATGCCGCAAATCTGCATCTTTTTGCCAAAAGCCATTATATCTGGTTTGACATCGAAATGTTGATGTGCCCACCACTTCCCGGTAATCCCCATTCCACTTTGGACTTCATCAAATATTAATAAAATATCATAGTCATCACATATTTTTCTTAATTCTTGAAAAAACTCTTTTCTGAAAAAGTTGTCTCCCCCTTCACCCTGTATAGGCTCCATAATAAATGCTGCTATATCTTCATGATCCTTCTCTAATATACTATAAATTCTATTAAGGGTTTTTGCTTCTGTTTTTTTAATTTCAGCTAAATTCTGTTCTATGGGAAATTTGACTATGGGAGGGTCAACCCTGGGCCAATTAAATTTTGGGAAAAACTGATATTTCCTGGGGTCTACTGTATGAGTTAAAGACATAGTATATCCCGTTCTTCCATGAAAGGCATTATCAAAATGTAAAACTTTTTGCCCTTTTATTGCTTCAAGTCCTTTCTTGAAATTCTTTTTTATTTTCCAATCAAAAGCTACTTTCAGTGCACTTTCTACGGCTAATGCTCCCCCGGATATCTGAAAAAGATGAGGTAGATAGTCTGGCATTGCAATATTTTTTACAGCGT
>CAYTVM010000386.1:0-2007 GCA_964441685.1 uncultured Atribacterota bacterium
TGGATACTTTTGTCTGTTCTTCCTGGTACTACCTTAGATTTTGTTCTCCTAAAACCGATACAGCGCCATTTGATGCTGAAGAGTTAAAATACTGGATGCCAGTAGACCAGTATATCGGTGGAGTAGAGCATGCCATATTACATTTATTATATTCTCGGTTTTTTATTAAAGCTTTATACGATATGGGGTTTGTCAATTTTAAAGAACCCTTTAAAAGACTCTTTACCCAGGGAATGGTCTGTAAAGATGGAGCAGCAATGTCTAAATCAAAAGGCAACATTGTTAATCCGGGAAAAATATTTTTAAAATATGGTATTGATGCTACCAGAATAATGATGCTATTTGCAGGTCCTCCGGAAGTAGATATGGAATGGACTGATAAAGGGATGGAAGGAGCATCTCGATTCTTGAATCGAGTTTGGCGGTTAATTTATAACAATATCAATTGTTTTAAAAAATTGAAAAACAAGGAAAAAATTTCCCGGGAAGATATAAGTGTTGAAGCTAACAATTTAAGACAAAAAACCCACCAAACCATTAAAAAGGTTACCGAAGACATCGAAGAAAGATTTCATTTTAATACTGCTATTAGTGCAATTATGGAATTAGTTAATGAAGTATATAGGTTTCAGTTGGAAGCAGGAGAAAAACAAGATAAAAAAGGAGACATCTTTGTTTTAAGAGAGTCTTTGGAAATAATAGTCAGACTTTTAGGTCCCATTGTTCCTCATTTTGCAGAAGAACTCTGGTATGAGATGGGCAACAAAGAAATTATTTTTACACTGCCCTGGCCTAAATATGATAAGAAGATGTTAGAAGAAGAGGAGAAGTTAATTATAGTTCAGGTAAATGGAAAACTAAGAGGGAAATTAATAGTTCCTGCATCTTATGATGATGAGAAAACAAAAAAAGAAGCGCTTTTAACACCAAAGGTACAAGAAAAAATTGCAGGCAAAAAGATTGTAAAAGTTATTGTTGTTTCTGGGAAACTAGTAAACATCGTGATAAAATAACAAACAGCGGATAGCGTATAGGATAAGTATTTAGTATATAGTATATAGTGAAAGATAAAAGATAGAGAAATTAGTAATCAGAAATAAAGAAGGAGCCTATTACGATGCCCTCTTCCAATGGTAGGGGCTCAATTCATCGAACCCGTTAGAAAAATTATTAAAACAATCCGGATCAGATAAATCTAACACTTTGTATGATATACAAAAAAATTAAAATAAAAAAGGGGGAAATATTTTTATGGCGACTTTTGGTGACTTAAATAGTTTTATTGGCATTGGCAGATTAACCAGGGACCCGGAATTAAGATACACGCCTGGCGGGACAGGAGTATGCAAGTTTGGTATTGCCATAAACAGAACATATCGAAATCAGGAAGGGAATAATATAGAGGAAGTTCTTTTTATAAATGTAACAACCTGGGGAAAGCAGGCAGAAAATGTCTCACAGTTTTTAAAAAAGGGCAGAAGGGTAGCTATAAGTGGTGAATTAAGGTCTAATAGTTGGCAGGATAAAGAGGGAAATAAGAGAACTTCTTTTGAGATTAATGCCAGAACTGTACAGTTTTTAGATTTAGTGAAAGATTCTGGTTTTGCCAAAGAAGGCACTACCGAAGAGGGCGAAGAGAATGTTTCCGATGAGCCAATGAGTGAAGATAATTCAATCTCAGAAGATGATATTCCATTTTAAATTAGCATATAGTATGTAGTATATAATGAAGAAAAATAATTATTGTAGTTAAACTAGTAGAGCTAAATTTTTATGTCTACCAATAATAATAGTTAATTTGTGAAAGCACGATGCATCGTACTTATAAACTACTTTTTTAGCTAAACTAAAATTTGCAAAATTTCTAAATATTATGCTAATATTATTATAGACAAAGAAAAAGAGAGATGTTATAATATCACTTGCATAGAAAAAAGAAATACGTGGGCGGATAGCTCAGTTGGGAGAGCACTGGTTTTACAAGCCAGGGGTCACAGGTTCAAGCCC
>CAYTVM010000387.1:0-2001 GCA_964441685.1 uncultured Atribacterota bacterium
TATGGAATGCAGATTACCAGTGAAGGACTAAAAAATACCTTTGGTAATAAATTAAAACAGATCCTAAGCACCCTGTCCAAAAATAAATTAATCGCTTTATTAACTGGCATTATCATTACTTTTACAATTCAGAGCAGTACTGCAGCTTCTACCTTATTGGTAAGTCTGGTAAATACCGGAATTATGAGTTTAAGTCAGACTCTTGGTATCCTGCTGGGAACGAGTATGGGAACAACTCTTACTGCTCAGATAATCGCCTTTAAGGTATCTGACTATGCCCTCTTAATAATTATTCTTGGATTTAGCTTGAAGCTCTTAGGGAGAAAGAGAAAACAGAGATTTATAGGCAATATATTGCTAGGTATAGGTTTTATCTTTTTAGGAATGAAAGTGATGTCTGAATCAGTTTCTCCTCTTAAAGACCACGCCCTTTTTAAAGAAACATTGACTAATTTAGAACATATTCCTTTATTAGCCTTACTCGCCTCTACCCTATTTACCAGTATAATTCAAAGCAGTACCGCTACCATGGGTTTAACTATTTCACTGGCTATGCAAGGTTTAATATCTCTAAATCTGGCTATTCCGATAATTTTAGGCTCACATTTGGGTTCCTGCTCCACCGTCCTTTTTGCTGGCATTGGAGCTTCCATGAGTGCAAAAAGAGTTGCTTTAGCAAACTTATTATTTAAAATGATAGGGGTGATTATCTTTTTCTTACTCACTCCCACTTTAATTTATCTGGTACAGAAATCCTCGATAAATTTACCCCGACAAATTGCTAATGCTCATGCTTTGATTGTTGTGGGTAATGCCTTAATTTTTCTTCCTTTTACTGAAAGATTTGCTAATTTTCTAGAAAAGATTATTCCTCAAAAAGAAGAGGTTGAGGTTTTGCAAAAACCTAAATTCTTAGACTCAGTTGCTCTTAATACCCCTGAGATTGCCTTCTATCTGGCCAGCAAAGAGATATTGCGAATTTCTAATGCCGTGGAAAATATGGTATTAGGAGTTATGCAAGTATTTATTAATAATGATGAAAGGCTGCTGGATCAAGTAAGCACACAAGATATGATTGTGGATAATCTCTCTCGAGAGATAACCAAATATTTAACCAAGATAAGTTTTGAAACCCTCCCCAAGGAACATTCTAAAGAAGTATTTAAATTATTATACATTGTCGATGACCTGGAACATATTGGTGATTTAATAGATAAAAATCTGATTCCTTTGTTGGAAAAAAAGATAGACCACAGTTTAGTATTTTCAGAAAAAGGGATAGAAGAGATTAAAAATATGCATCAAGAAGTTTATAATAACCTTCGAAATGCTATCGGGGCCTTTGCTCTCCAGGACCAAAGAATGGCTCAAAAAGTAATCGACCAGAAAGACTATATCGACTCCTTGGAAATAACTTTACGCAAGACGCATATTAACCGACTAAACGTGGGGATAGAACTTTCCCAAAAAACCAGCGGGATTCATTTGGATATCATCAATATTCTGAAAAGAATAAATGATCACTCCTTTTCTATCGCCCGTGCAGTAGTGGGAGAGATTTAAATTAGCGTATAGGTGCGGGTAATAAGTGTAAGGAAAATACGAAATACAAGACATATTAGTTGTTAGTTTTAAATATAAAATGCAAGATAAATCAGTTAACTGATTTTCTGATTAGATAGTTACTATAAAATTATAGATAGTGAGGTGAAAAAATGCTTAATATATTAGCTGTTGGTCCACATCCCGATGATGTAGAATTAGGGATGGGAGGTTCTATATTAGAGTTTACCGAAACAGGTCATAGAGTTACTATCGTGGATTTAACCGACGGAGAGCCTACCCCTCAAGGAGATCCGGAAACCAGGAAAAAAGAAAGTGTAAAATCAAGCAGGATATTAGGAATTGAAGAAAGAATTACTCTTGACTTTCCTAATCGATATCTTCAGGATGAAATAGAGGTCCGACAGGAATTAGCTGAAATCATCAGAAAAATTCAGC
>CAYTVM010000388.1:0-1997 GCA_964441685.1 uncultured Atribacterota bacterium
TTTCATCTTGCAACTGAGAATTTTTCTTTGAAATTAACAACTAAAATTAACTGCTTAGTGAATCGGTACATTGGCAAATTATTTTTCAATACATATTGACAAATGGGTTCTATAGTGATATCTTATTTAAGGAAATTAGCACTCTCATAGTGAGACTGCTAATCGAGGTACAAAATGGAACTAAATGATAGAATGAAAACTATATTATCTGCTGTAGTGCATAGATATATTACTACTGCCGAACCGGTTAGTTCTGGTATTATTGCTCAAAAATATAATTTAAACTTAAGTACCGCAACAATAAGACATGAAATGTATCTGTTAGAAAAATATGATTTTTTATGGCAGCCTTATACCTCCTCGGGAAGAATTCCAACCGATAGAGGCTACCGGTTTTATGTAGATAATTTGATGATAAAAAATTACTTAAAGGAAAAAGAAAAAAGAGAAATTATCCAGATTTATCAAAAAAGCAAAGAGTTCGAAGAGACGATGAAAATAACTTCTCAATTATTGTCCAAGTTAACTGACAATATTGGCGTTGTATTAGCCCCGGTTATTTGTAATGACATAGTAAAAAATGTTCAATTTATACCGATAGGGAGTAATCGTATTTTAAGTGTTATAGTGACAGGTGCAGGACTGGTTTGCCAAAAAATAATTAACGTTTCCGGAGAAATCAATAAAGACAGTTTAAACTTTCTGTCTAATTTTATAAATAATAAATTGGTAGAGAAAAAGGTAAATATAGCAAATTTAAACAATATGTTAATTGAAGAATTGGATAAAATAATTTCTTTTCAGGAAAGAATTAATCACATTCATAATTTTTTAGAAGAATGTTTTAATTTTAAATATTCTGAAAATAAAGTTTATTTAGATGGTAGAGTGAATATAATAAAACATCCTGAGTTTAAGGAAATAGATAATTTAAATTATATATTATCACTTATCGAAGAGGAAAATATATTAGCTGAAACTATAAGGAGGTATTTAGGTTTAAGAAAAACAAAAATAATTATCGGGAAAGAAAGTAAATTAAAAGAAATGCAAAATTGCAGTCTGGTAACAAGCGAATATAGAATAAAAGGGGAAACAGCTGGCGTAATAGGAATTTTGGGACCAACCAGAATGGATTATCCCAGAATGGTCTCTATTGCTGAATATATATCAGATAAATTAAGCGAGATATTATCTGAATTTTAAGGATTTTTTATGATATTTGCTTGGGAGATTGCTAATGTGCAAAAAGAGGGTAAAAATTTGAAGGAAGAAGATAAATCAATAGAAACTAAGAAATATAAATTAATGCATAAAGAAGAAATCATTGGAGAATTAATAGAAAAAGAAAAATTAATAAAAAGTGCAGAAGAAAAATTAGCAGAAATTACAGAAATAGCCAGAGAAAAAGAAAATTTATCTAAGGAATATTTAAAACAATTGGAAAGATCGCAAGCTGATTTTGATAATTATAAAAAACGACAGGAGAAAAAACAAAAAGAATTTATAGAATTTGCCAACGCAAGGCTGTTAAATGCTTTATTAAGCGTGGTAGACAATCTGGAAAGGGCATTAGATTCTTCAAAAAATAATAAAAACGCAAAGGCTATAAAGGAAGGGGTTAATAATACCTTGAAGGAATTTCATAATATTTTGAATAAAGAAGGGGTCAAGCCCATGCAATCAATTGGTCACAGATTTGATCCCTACGAACATGAAGCAGTAATGAAAATGGAAACAGATAAATATCAAGAGGATACAGTAGTAGAAGAATTCCAAAAAGGTTATTACATAAAATCTAAAATATTAAGACCTGCCATTGTAAAAGTTGCAGTTTCTTCCGATAAAATAAATAATACCAATAAAAATTAAATTAAAATAAAAAATATTTAAAAAAGGAGAATGAATATCATGGGAAAAATAATAGGAATCGATTTAGGAACAACTAATTCTGTTGTTGCTGTTATAGAAGGTGGAAAACCTGTCATCATAGAAAA
>CAYTVM010000389.1:0-1989 GCA_964441685.1 uncultured Atribacterota bacterium
CAGAACTGTATTCCGATATATGAAGAGATGGAAGGATGGAAAGGAGATATTTCTCAGATAACTAAATACGAATGCCTTCCTTCGCAATTAAAGGCCTATATTAGCCGAATAGAAGAATTAGTCAGAACAAAAGTGGTTATAGTCTCTGTGGGTCCCAAAAGAAGCCAGACAATTATTAGAGAAAAAGTATTTAAATGAACAGAATAAATTTAAATTGACTGTCAGGCAGGTAAACTGGCTGACCAAAGATAACTGTAGACTTGCAATAAAACTAATTAACTAATTAATTTTATTGGTAAATTGGTAAATTGGAGAATTAATAAAGAGGTGATATTAATGATCGATCGATATTCTCTTCCAGCCATGAAAAATATTTGGCAAGAGGAAAATAAATATAAGACTTGGTTAAAGATAGAGCTTTTGGTCTGTGAAGCTCTGTTTGAATCAGGAGAAATAGACAAAAAGGCTATTGAAACAATTAGAAGTAATGCCAGATATTCTTTAGACCGCATTCAGGAGATTGAAAAGGTAACCCGACATGATGTATTGGCTTTTACCACTGCTGTCGGAGAAAAATTAGGGGAGTATTCCCGTTATTTTCATCAAGGATTAACCTCTTCTGATATATTAGATACTTCTTTGGCTCTGATGCTGAAGCAGTCTGCTAAAATAATCATAGAAGATATTGAAAAATTGATAAAAGCATTAAAAGAAAAAGCATTAGAGTACAAATATACCTTGATGATAGGAAGGACACATGGTATTCATGCTGAACCCATTACTTTTGGTTTTAAAATTGCTTTGTGGTTTTCCGAAATGCAGAGAAATCTAGAAAGAATGAAGAAAGTCCAAGAAGAAGTAAGTTATGGTAAAATATCAGGAGCAGTAGGTACCTTTGCGCATATTGATCTTTATGTCGAGGAATACGTTTGTGCAAAATTAAGTCTTAAACCGGCCAAGATTTCTAGTCAGATTATTCAAAGAGATCGACATGCTAATTATTTAACTACTTTGGCAATAATTGCCAGCTCCTTAGAAAAATTTGCCACTGAAATTAGAGGCTTACAAAGGACTGAAATTTGTGAAGCTGAAGAAAAATTTTCAGCTGGCCAGAAAGGTTCTTCGGCAATGCCTCACAAGAGAAATCCCATAATTTGTGAGAGAATTTGCGGACTTTCCCGAGTAGTTAGAGCTTATGCTATCATTGCTCTAGAAAATGTAAACCTATGGCATGAAAGAGACATTTCTCATTCCTCCGCAGAGCGTATTATTATTCCTGATAGCAATATTTTAATCGATTACATGTTGCAAAAATTTACCAATCTTATTGATAATTTGAATGTTTATCCTGAGCATATGAAAGAAAATTTGAACAAGACCAGGGGTCTAATATTTTCTCAAAAGATAATGTTAGACCTTACTAAAAAAGGTCTTTCTCGAGAAGAGGCATACAGAATAGTTCAGAGAATTTCTATGCAAGTTTGGCAAGGAAGAGAAAATTTTAGAGAACTTTTATTGAGAGATTCTGAAATTAATCTGTATTTGTCTGAATCAGAGATAAGAAGGTGTTTCGATTGCCAAAATTATTTAAAAAACATAGACCAAATCTTTAGCAGAGTATTTAGTGAATAATGGTTTAAATGACCGTATATTTTTTAAGAAAAAGTTTAAAATAAAATAAAGTAAATGCTTTAAAAAACAAGAGATTTAGCATATTTTTTTCTCCCTTCGATTTTTTCTAAAAAATAATTTAAAAATATTGTTAAAAAGTATTGATAAATTTTAACTATTTTGATATATTATCATTTGTGCTTTAATGTTTTTTATCAAGGTAAAAAACATTAAAAAATAGATCTAATAAACTAATATTTTAAAGAGAGAGAGGGGGGGGCGATATAAGCTTAAATATATCGCAAATTAAGGAAATGAATTACTTAGGAAATCACTTATTGATAGAACTATACGATTGTGATACGAACTCAATCAATG
>CAYTVM010000390.1:0-1983 GCA_964441685.1 uncultured Atribacterota bacterium
AGAAAGAAGAAGCACAAAAAGAAAAATAGTAAATAACTTTTTCATAGATACAAACCTCCTTAAAAAATTAATATAGTAATTTCTTCTTATTTCTAATTAACTAAATTCTCCCTTCACCTCCCTTCACTTAACTTGGCTAGAGGAGACGGCTGAACAAATTCAAACTACTTTATATTAACATATTCAACATAATCTAACAAATTCCTGCTTAAATATTGAATTTTTTTTAATTTTTAATCATCTCAAATCAGGATTCAATTACAGAAAGCTTACTTGCTGCAATTCTTACCGAAAAGGAGTATAGAGGTATCCAGTAGTATACCTCTTAAAAATGCTAATTATTCCAAAGCAGAAGTTTCAATATCTATAATACTTTTCTGATGTAGCAGAGAAGATGCTATATTTTATTAAAGATGTGCATGCATAATAAGAAGAGATTATATTCTTCTTTGAACTAACGTTCTCAAAAAAAATAGGAGATAATATTTACTAAAAATAACTCTTACGATCTCAATTTAACAAAGATCTGTAAATGTCCAATTTAAAGGGACCACTTTACTTTATCTTGCCTAACCTTTTCATAATGTCCTTTAAAGACTCGTAGGCTTTCTTGTATTCTATAAAATACTGATCATATATTTTTTTTACTTTTTTATCGGGATAAATGGTTCTATCGAATCGTACCCAATCCTTTATCCTTTCATAGGAATCTAAAACACCTGTTCCAACACCAGCTAGTAAAGCATCTCCATAAGGAGCTTCCACATTTTGTGCCAGAGTTTTTATCGGATATCCGGTTACATCCGAAAACATCTTCATCCATAATGGAGATCTCGTTGCCCCTCCTACCGTAATACATTCTTCTGCCAATTCTAATCCACTTTCCAATCCTGCTTCTATATTATGGCGCAAAGAATAAGCTACACCTTCTAAAATGGCTCTGTAAATATGTTTCCTGGTGTGATATAAGGTCAAACCTATGATGGTTCCTTTGGCATCAGGATCCCATATCGGTGAACGTTCACCCATAAAATAGGGTAATAACAAAAGTCCCTCTGAACCGGGAGGAATATCTTCTGCCTCTTTATCCAAGAGTCTATAGGCTGATATATTCAATTCCTTTTCGGCTTCTAGTTCTTTATCGCCAAATTGATCCCTAAACCATCTAACGATGCCTCCTGCTGTTGCCGCTCCACCAAAAGTATATATCATTTCATCATCGTAAGCCACATAAGGAAAACTGACTAATTTAGGAGATAGATGTTGTCCTTTATGAACGACCCCCCAGCATATAGAGGTTCCTGCCATAGCAACATGGCTTTTTTCTTCTAAAACACCGGCACTTAAGGAAGCCACCGGTGCATCTATACCTCCGGCTATCACCGGTGTTCCTTCCAGCAAGCCGCACAATTTAGAGGCTTCTTTGGTTATTTTACCTACAATATCTGCAGATTTTACAATTCGCTGTGGAAGCATAGATATGGGTATTCCAAGAATTTCACACATTTCTCTTGACCAACTACGCTTCTTTATATCAAAAACACCACCAATGTTTCCCGCTGATGAAAAGTCAGTCATGTTTTCTCCGGTTAATTGGTATATGACATAATCTTTAGGAGTTATAAACCGGGATATCTTTTTCCAATTATCCGGTTCATTATTCTTAATCCACATCATCTTGGTAAATCCATAGTAAGAATCGACATAATTACCGGTAATTTCAAATATCTTATCCTTGTCAACATTTTCCTTTACCCATTGTACTTCATCCGTCGCCCGTCTATCCATCCATATCAGGCAGGGTCTTATCGGTTTCATATCTTTATCAACGGGTATACCTGAGCCGCCATAAAGTCCACTCAAGGCAATTCCGGCAATATCGGAAGGCTTCACTTTTGATTTCTCTAATGTATCCCTAATGGTATCAAAGGTGGCTTTTACCCATACATCCGGCCATTGTTCTGCCCAGGAAGGTTTTGGTTT
>CAYTVM010000391.1:0-1967 GCA_964441685.1 uncultured Atribacterota bacterium
TAAGCGTTTAAGTAATAACCATTATAATAACTTATTGCGGCATCAAAAGAGGTAAAACTTCTTCCAAATTTTATTCCCCAAGCGGGATTTTCCGGAAAGGTATGGGTGATATCAATAGAATTTATTTCTATTCCTTGTGCCTGAAACTCTGGAGAAAACATGGAAAGATATAATTGTTCTTCATATCCCTCTGGTATAAATGAGGGGGTAAAATTAGGAAGATATATGGTCTGCAGATAGGTAATATCATTAAGATAGTAAGTTGCATCAACCGCCCAAACACCATTTTTTCTGGACATATCTGTAAAAGATATCCCTGGTGGTGAAGGATTAAAATTATCCAAAGGACTAAACATATCTGATGACCCCCAGCTTACAATTAATCTGCCTGCGTTTAAATCTAAATTAGGGATAAGGTCATAAGTGCCGATATAAAGTTCTTTGGGTATAATCATAAAAGGATTTGTAGAAGCATTATCAGAATATCTGATGACTAAATCTCCTTCTGCAAAAACCTCATTGGTAAAATTATGAACAAAATTAAGATCTAAATTTAAAGTATTGCTTAAATTTTGTTCGCTTAAATTATATTGTCCTGAGTAAGTTAAATTTCCTGAAAAATCTCCGGCAAACACAGAAGCAGAAAATAACAAAATGATTAAAATTGTTAAAAAAATCCTATTTTTTTGAATCATATTTCCTCCCCTTATTTAATCGTATTGAATATCGGGTATATTATAGCGTATAAGCGGGTTCAATGAATCGAACCCCTACCCCTAACTTCTAAATTCTATCTTTCTTACGAGATACGATTTTTACTATCCAATACATGTTCTTCTTCTTTACTATATACTATATACTGTCTTTAAAGAGTCGGTTTTGATAGCGTTCTGATACTAAAAAAACCGGATGATAGTTCTATATTATATTCTATTTCTTTTATTACTATTTTGGTAATACGGTTTTCCAACATATCGGTAAATGCTATTTCCATAGGTGTAACCTTACCTTTATCGTCAATTTTTATTTTATTGATGCTTAAAGTTTTGGTTAATTCATTACTCACTTCATAAAATTCTACTTTTTTAGCATAAAAATTTTCCTTATCTACGTGAAGAATGATCTTTTCATAAGACACATCTTCTCCGCTCGGTAAAACTTCTACAATGTATTCTTCATCTGTTTCTTCTAAAAGTGTTTTTTTATAGTCTTTGTCTTTGTAATCCATGCTCATATCTTCATAGGAAAGGCCGGTTCCCATAAATTCCTCACCTTTTGAAGACCCGGCGATTCTCCTTGGTTTGTTATAGGCAGGCATATATAAATATATTTTTTCTCCGTCATCAATATTTAGAAGAGTTACATCCTTAACTGATTTAGGAGAGAGAAATCTAACCAGGGTGCTACTCTTTTCATTTTCTCCCTCTTGAGAGAACATCACCATTTCTCTGACTTCTTCTTTCCCATTCTGGTCAATTAAGATCATTTCGGAAATAGTTTTTTGAGTGGTAGAATCAGGAGAAGTCTCTTCCACCTTATCCATAATTTCGTCTACGGTGAGTGTCGTTTCTGCTCCTGCGTAGGCCGCCATAACTGAAACCAACAAGCAAACAGTTATCAACACAAAAAAATATTTTCTTATTTTCATTATTTTGACTCCTTTTTTATTTTAAAATCAACTTTATCTAATAATATTGGAAGTAATAATAGAGTGTATATAACACTTACCAGCATGACACTTCCAATTAATTGACCAAAAGATACCATCATTCCGATACTGGAAAGGGTAAGTACAAAAGTACCTGCAGCAATAGATATTGAATTAAAAATAATTGCCCTCCCTGTTCCGGTTAGGGTAGTTTTTAACGCTTCTGTTTTTTCTTTGCTTTTTAATTCATTTTTATATCGGGAAATAAAATGTATGGTATAATCTATTCCTGCTCCTATGGCGATACTTGCAACCATCA
>CAYTVM010000392.1:0-1967 GCA_964441685.1 uncultured Atribacterota bacterium
CTTGTTCCACCACTTAACTCAACAGCATCAATACCTGCCATTTCAAGCAATTCTGCTACCTGCACCATCTCCTCCGGAGTAAAGCCGCCCTCTATAAAGTCATCAGAATTCAGTTTGATGAGAACCGTAAATTGCCGACCTAATTCCGACCTGATGACTTGAAGAATTTCCAAAATAAGGCGTGCTCTATTTTCAATGCTTCCCCCATACTCATCTTTTCTTTTATTAAAAAAAGGAGATAAAAACTGGTTAAGCAGATATCCATGAGCTGCATGAATCTGGACCCCATCAAAACCTGCTTTTTTTGCCCTCACTGCCGCCATTTTAAAATCTTCGGTTATCTTTAAGATTTCACTTGTAGTTATTTCTCTACAACTTAGAACATCTTTTATCTTCAAGGAAGAAGGTCCGAAGGGTTCACTATCTTTTAATTGAGCCAAGGCTCGTGCCCCCGCATGAGTAATTTGTAAAACTATCTTGCTACTTTCTTTGTGCACTTCTTCTACCATTTTCTTATAACTGGAAATAAGTTGATCACTATAAATACCCAATTGTCTTATCCCTGCCTGTCCGGTTTGGTTAACATAGGTATGACTGGTGATAATCAGCCCTACCTGGCCTTTGGCCAGTTTTAACATTAATTTAGCCAACTCTTCGTTACAGGATCCATCAGGATTTGCCAACCCTTCCCAGGTTGCACTGCGAACAAATCTATTTTTCAGTTCCATCTGATTAATCTTTGTTTTATCAAACAATTTTTTCACAAATAGTCCCTTCCTTCATCTTCTCTTTATATCCAGTCGAAGAACTCATTATAAAACTATCATCACCTTTTAATTTAAATGTCACCATTATTTTATATCTTTTATCTGACTTATTTAATACGATAAATTGCCAGTCTCAATAAACATTTTTTCTTCTATAATTCTCGTAAATTTGTTACCATGTAACCATCAGAAATAAGCTCTAATGGATAGTTTGATAGATCTTTTTTAAAGTTTACCTTGAGAGCCTTTATTATTTTAAGTGCGGTATAAGATGGGGTAAAAATCAACCTAATTTTAATCCTAAAAATAAAAAAGGGTATCTATAGATATAAACACGGATAATAATAGATAATACGGAATCTTTATTTTCTTATTCTTAAATTCCTTATTTTCTTTTTCAATTTTTTCCAGAATTTAAAGCACGCTAAAAGATTATCTATTGTCGGCTTCCTTCTCTTGAATTATTAATTTAATCTCTTTCTGTAATAATCTTCCCAGTATTTCATCGTGCTATTTAAAACTCCAAACTATGAGGTACCAATGCCCGGAGTATAAATTTGAAAATTAAGATACTCTTATATTTTACAATAATCTTACATGCTTCCTGAGATTCCACTCTGAGACCTTTATTCGGATTTTCTTCTGTCTTTTTTGCCAATTCTTCTGTCCTGGCACTTTCTGCGTTCAGGTCCTTTATAATTTGGGTCATTAAATTTCCTACGGTCTTCCCCTAATCTTCTTTCTTCTCCGGTACGGCGTTCATCTCTTTTTTTCATAAGATTTTTTCCTCCCTTATTTAATTAAATAATCAAATTGTTTTACCATCCGGCTAAACAATCTAATGACAGTTAATTAAACTGACTCATTACATCTTCCCTTAAAAATTATTTAACAAATATTCTTAAAATACTAATATTAAAATACAACAAGATCTATGAAAAAACCTTCTTTTTTTAAAAAATAATTTTTAGTTTTTTAATTGAGAAAGAGGAGATTTAAGGAGTGAAATGGCTAAATTTGATTAAACAATCGTGCCTGTCTCGAGGTTAGTCCATTTTCTGCTCCTGGCACTACTGATAAGTGCTTCGATCACTTGCATATTTGCCACAGCATCTTCTAGTGGTACCGGGACCTCTCTATCTTCCAGAATTACCCGGGAAAACAGGTCTCCCTGAATGGTATATTGGTTGCAAACTTCCA
>CAYTVM010000393.1:0-1962 GCA_964441685.1 uncultured Atribacterota bacterium
GAAGGAGATTTTGTGGGATCTTCCGGTATTGGTAATATTGCACCCAGCGAGGAGTTTGATCTGTATTTGGGCATTGACGAGAATGTTAAGGTAAAAAGAGAACTTTTAGAAAAGAAAGTTGATGAAACCCTGATAGCCGGGATCCCCTCACGAACCAAGAAAACGACTTTTAAATATAAACTTACTGTAGAGAACTACAAGTCTAAAAAGATTAAAGTAAAATTATTTGAAGCTATACCGGTTTCCGAAGACGACCGTATTAAAATAAAGATAGACGAAATAAGTCTCAAACCAGGAGTAGAAGACTGGGAAGACCGGAAGGGAATTTGGTTATGGGAGTTGGAATTAGAACCTCAGCAAAAGCAGGAAATATTTTATACCTTTACCGTTGAACATCCTAGGGATATGCAGGTAGAAGGATTGTAAGGGGAGGCGATAATGCAAATAAATTAATTTTTGAGTGGCGCTTATAGTTTGAATTAAAATTAAAAAAAGAAGTCCAAGGAGGAATCATATGTTAAGAACAAATAAAAAAATATTAATAGGGACTATCATTTTCTGCTTAATATTATTTTTTAGCAGTATTTGTGTGGTGGGGATGAGCGTACAGGAAGTGATTAACAATATGCAAAAAACTTATGAAAAACAGATGAAAGGCATTAATGATTATACTGTCGTTCAAAAGGGTACTGGAGGAATGGCTGCCATGGCAGGAGAAACGACTATCTATTATAAGAAAACAGAAATTAAAGGAGAAGTCATATACAAAACCCGTACTGAATCAGAAGTCATGGGGATGGCCATGGTTTCGATTTATGATGGAAATTATACTTGGTCAAAAAATCCGATGACCGGGGAGATAGAGAAAAAAACAGCTGAATATAACCCAGGACAAATATGGAAAAATATAGATCTGACCAAGAGTAAATATTTAGGAGAAGAAGAGATTGATGGAGAGAAGACTTATATTTTACAAATTGATAATGCTCTTCAAGTGATGGGACTCCAGCAAGCAATGTCTCAACAAGGAGACGAATCGGGAGGGTCTGCTGAAGCCTGGGGAAAGCTATGGATTAACAGCAAGACCTGGATGCCTGTTCGGATGTTTATAGTCATGAAAGCAAAACCAGGGGCAGGAGCAGAGGGAATGGCTATGAATACGGAAATAACTACAGATCTAAAAGACTATCGGCAAGTTGGTACCATGCTTCACCCCTATCAATTAGTTATGAATATGGCAATGGAAGTGGATACCTCCGGTTTAAGCGAGGAAGAAAAAAAAGAACAAGAGCAAGGGATGCAGATGATGCAGTCAATGATGTCTGCTTTGGGTGGCTCTTCTACCATAGAAACTCTTGATCTGAAAGTCAATACCGGCCTTTCTAATGATCTTTTCGATGGAACTAAATTGGAATAATCGATTAGAGGGAGGGCGATTGAAGCCTTTATTATATATAAGAGAGAAATAAAAATATTTTTCCGATAATGAAAGAAAGTTGTTCCTCTTTGCGTATAAATAAGTGAATGACAAAAAAATTGTCAACAAAAAATTTAAGGAGGAACGAATACAATGAAAAGTTCAAGAATTTTTAAGGTAGGAACAATCCTGCTGGTCCTGGCGCTGGCAGTAGGAATTTTCGCAGCTTTAGCTCTAGCGGATGGTAATGGATCAAAGGGAAATGGGAACTCTAACCAGGGACAAAACCAAAATTGTGAAGACTGTACAGGGAGCCCAAATAATGGAATAAATACTGGAATGGGCAATAAGGTAGACGCACCTGATGATGACGGAGACGGTATTCCCAACGGACAGGATTCGGATTATACACCGCATGAGTGTGATGAAGCATGTGATGGCACCTGTGACAGTGAACCTAAAGGTAGTGGTATGAGAAGAAATTCTTCAGATAATACTTCTGGACTACAGGCTCATATCAGCGGAATGGAAATGAAGACTATGAC
>CAYTVM010000394.1:0-1961 GCA_964441685.1 uncultured Atribacterota bacterium
ATTTTCCTTGCGGTATATCTTTATAGATTCTTATGCTTATTATAACTATTTTTATCAGTTTTACAAATAATGATTTTATATAGAGGTCTACCCCTTTATTATTTTTTAGGAACAGGGGACGGTTTCCTGTTCCTATTTATCCCCTCTAAAACCCTTTGTTTACAAGGGTTTCAAGGGGGGGGGGGAGGGGTAGTTTAGAGTAAAAAACCTTCTCCTTCCCTTTTTTTTAAAAAAATAATACTTTAATTAAAATATTAGATATATACTTGCAAAAAGAGAGAAGAGAAGTATAATAAGGAAAGAAATGTACAAAACCTACGGCAATAAATCATAATGCCGTAGATTTGTGAAAGTAAGGTAATGAAATTGAAGAATGAAATTAAAGAAAAAATCAAAGAAATTTTTCATGTTAATCATGGTTATATTAGAACAAAAGACATAAGTTCTAAAGATGTGAACAGAAGATATCTGAGAGATTTAATTAATGAGGGTGTTATTGAAAAAATAAAACAAGGTCTTTATAGATGGAAGGATGCAAAATTTGATGTTGAAGAAGAACTGGTTAATGTATCCAAAATTATTCATCATGGGGTTATTTGCCTTGTATCGGCTCTAGCTTACTATGAGCTTACAACTTATACACCGGGGGAATATACGATAGCAGTCAGGAGAAATTATAATATAAAACTACCCGATTATCCACCTATAAAACTTTATTATTTTTCTGATAAATATTATATGGATGGAATAGAAAAAATAGATATAAATGGAAATATTATCAAGATATATAATATTGAAAAAACAATCTGTGATTGCCTTAGGTATGGAAATAAAATCAGCAAAGATATTATTGTAGAAAGCATCAAGGAATATGTTAAAAGAAGAGATAAAAACATTTCCAAACTTATGAATTATGCTGCTAAAGCAAAGGTTAAAGACGTTGTTCAAAAATATTTGGAGGTACTTATGTGAGAGATGAAGTAAAAAATATGGATGCTTCAATTAAGGCAAGACTCAAAAACATTGCTAAAGAGTATAAAAAAACTTTTAATCTTATCCTGCGGTTATACATGCAAGAGAGATTATTGTATCGTTTAAGTGTCTCTGAGTATAAAGATAATTTTATATTAAAAGGTGGATTGTTATTATTTTCAATGTCTGGATTTATAGGTAGGCCGACCAGAGATATAGATTTTCTGGCTTATCAAATATCAAATGATATGAAGGATATCAATGAGGTATTTAGAAAGATATGCAAGGTTGAATACAATGATGGTATTGTATTTAATTCTAATTCTGTTTCTGTTGAGGAAATAAAGAAGGATGCGGAGCATGGAGGAAAAAGAGTAAAATTAATCGGATATTTGGGGAAAGCTTTGGAAATGATTCTAAATATTTCCCCGCTTGCAATGATTGATTCAAACTTTCCTTTTAAAGATAAATTATTCTTAAGAATATGGTAAAATAATATACAAATAATACTTCAAAGGAGAATTATTATGCAAAGAAAAATTCCCGGAGCAAACAAGCTTCAATCAGGAGAAATGAAAGAATTTAAAATAGACGGTATCTCTTTTTTATTGATACGACATAAAGAAAAATTCTACGCAACCGGTAATAAATGTACTCATCTCGGATGCAAACTGGCAAAAGGAACTTTGAAAGATAAACATATCATTTGTCCCTGCCATGGTTCAACTTTTGATATGACCAACGGAAAGTTAATAAAATGGATTCCCGGTTGGCCTAAGTTAATGGGTTCGCTAACAAAATCAATTGGTTTAGCTCGTTCTTTAACTTCTTATAAAATAGAAATAAAAAACGATGATGTCTATATAGACCTATAAAATTTCTTCTATCTATATTTTTAAATCATTCTCTGAAATCTGAATGACATGATTTAACCGAATATTTTTTCACCCAATCAACTGCTTGCCGAGCATCCCAAAGGTAAAACCCAG
>CAYTVM010000395.1:0-1960 GCA_964441685.1 uncultured Atribacterota bacterium
GAAGGAGAGAGAATGAGAAAAGTTACCCGTGAAGAAATCTTAACCGGCAATCCTTTAAAAGTAATGTTTTTATTAAGCTTTCCAGTTATGATCTCCCAATTCTTACATACTTTATATCATCTTGCTGATACCTTCTGGCTGGGTCATCTTCCTCCAACAGAGAGTGGGGAAGCAGTCGCCGGTTTGCAAATTTCCTGGCCGGTAATCTGGTTTCTCATTGCTCTCTCCTTCGGATTCGGAATAGCTGGTGTGGCTCTAATTTCTCAATATACCGGAGCAGGAGAAAAGAAAAATGCCAATTTGGTAGCCAGTCAAATGCTTTCTCTTTCCATTATATTTGGGTTGATCATTGCTACCTTTGGATTTATATTAACCCCTTATCTGGTGCCCCTTATTACTCAATCTGTTACAGTCACCAGAACAGCCATAACTTATATGCGGTTTATCTTCTGGGGAATACCTTTTATTTTTATTGTCTTCACCTTTCAAAGTATTCTTTCAGCTAAAGGCGATACCATAACCCCAATGTATATAAACCTCTTCACTGTTACTTTAAATCTTATACTTGATCCCTTTTTAATCTTTGGGTGGTGGCGTTTTCCTCATTTAGGCGTAGTGGGAGCAGCTCTGGCTACCGTCATATGCCAGGGCATCGCTGCCTCCATATCTCTCTATCTCCTTTTTAAAGGAACAAAAGGGATAAGGATAACCTTAAATGGTCTAATCCCGGCTTGGAAATGGCTGAAAAAAATCTTTAAAATAGGACTTCCGGCAGCGATAGGCCATTCTACAACCGCCTTTGGATTCGTGCTGGTTATGGCTATCATCGGCAGAACAAATAATCCCGAAACGGTGATTGCCGCGTATGGTGTAGGGGATAAACTGATTAATATCATTTTTATTGTGGTAGAGGGTTTGGGGACGGGAATTATGACCCTAATCGGTCAAAATCTGGGGGCAAACCTTATCGGTCGAGCAAAAGAGATCGCAAAAAAATCCCTTCAGGTAGCATTTCTTATTACTTTCCTGGAGGCTGCTCTAGTCTTTACTTTAAGAATTCCTTTATTTAAATTATTTATTCCAGATCGACCTGATATTATTGCTGAAGGAATTCACTTTCTTACCATCTTCACTCTAGGTATGCCTTTTTTCGGTCTGACTGGTGCAATGATGGCTATATTTAGAGGTTCCGGACATAATGTTCAACCTATGATTGTGGATATGGTAAGACTCTGGGGACTAAGAGTCCCCCTTGCTTACTTCCTCGGAAATCAATTTGGTGCTTCCGGAATATGGTGGGCAATGGCCTTAAGTAATATTATCACTGCTATCTTAGCCCTCTACTTCTATTTTCAAGGGGGATGGAAGAAACAGGTTATTCATGAATACAAGGAAATTATTCAACCAACCACTCCATCTTTTATTCCCGAGGAAGGATAAATTTAATCAGAGAGATACATCACATTTTAATTATATAAATATCTTGGGAAAAAGGATAGCTCTCTCGTGATCATTGAATCTTTAGTCTATTTGATAATTTTTCGCTGGTTATAACCTCTTTCGTCAAAGGGTTGAAGTTTTTCTATCCACATTTCTTCAAGCATTTTCAAGTCATCAGTATAGTCCATTTGTATATCTTCTTTAGGCTTAAGATAATCAATCATTTCAAAGGAAAAATTGGTGATACCGGTTTGGTTAAAATCCTCTTGCAGAGCACTGTTCATATGAGATCCGAGAGAAAGCTGAAATCTACAGCTATTTATTCTTCCCTGTAAGTTTAGTCCACTATCTATAAATATCTTTCCGTTTACAAGGTTCTTTACCTGAAAGACACCCATGAGGAGTACGGTCTGTTTATATTGTTTTTTCAATTCTTTTTTGTTCATTGCAGTTTCACCCTTTTTAAATTTCCTTTAATAATCCATATAAAACATTTAGTCTTTCGCTAATAATTTCATCA
>CAYTVM010000396.1:0-1959 GCA_964441685.1 uncultured Atribacterota bacterium
ACCGAAAACTTTTCCGCTCCTTCTCCCTGGTATTCAATAACCAAACCTTTTTCTATCTCTTCTATCTCCAGATTTAAATATAATTTTAAAGCCAAGCCCAGGCAATCAAAACCCGGTCCTAAGTTAGCGGTAGTCGCCGGAACTCTAATTTTTATCATAGATTCTCTCCTTTAAATTCGTTAGCTAGTTAATTGGTTAATTAGTTAGCTAGTTTAATACTAAATCCTCAACTAACCGACTAACCTTGTAATTCTTTTCTTTTTACTCATTACTTTATTCTATACGCGATACTAATTTATCTTCTAGCTCCTGGATTCTGGCTTCTTCCTTCTTCACTATACGCTAAACGCTGCGCGCTCTATGCTAATTTAAATTTCCACCACTCTAATGGTACTGCATATTTTTTCTACGCATTCTAAGTGAGCAACTTCCTTTAAAGCCTCCTGTACATTGCCTTCTTTGGCCTGATGGGTTAAGAAAACAATATCTGCTACTTCTCCGGCCTCTCCCTTTTGTATAACCGAAAGAAAGCTGACTTTTTTCCGGGCGAAAACGCCGGCAATCTCTGCTAGCACCCCAGGCCTATCTTTTACCCTGATCCTCAAATAATAAGGAGAATTAGTTTCGCTGAAATCCTTAATCTTTTTCTTTTCAAAATAATTATAATGGTTATTGTAATTATCGTAATTTTTAATTATCTCTACTATATCACTGACAATCATGCTTCCCGCAGGTAAAGCCCCGGCCCCCAGACCGGAAAAGGTTAAGTCTCCAAACTCCCCTCCCCGAAGCAGAATCCCATTGTAGGCACCGCCAATATTAGCCAAAGTATGCTTTTTAGATATTAATGCCGGATGAACCCTTATATCTAAATCCAAACCAGTATCTCGGGCCAAAGCCAAAAGTTTAATGGTATAGCCTAACTCTCGGGCATATCCGATATCCAGCTTAGAAATATTTCTTATCCCTTCATAATAGATATTATCCGAATCGATCTTCGCCCTGAAGGCAATGGCGGAAAGAATAAATATCTTGTTAAAGGCATCAAAACCATCAATGTCTTTGCTGGGGTCGGCCTCGGCATATCCCTTTTCCTGAGCCTCTTTTAAGGCCTCTTTGTAATCTTTATCCTCTTCACTCATCTTGGTGAGAATATAATTGGTAGTGCCGTTTAGAATTCCTATTATCTCTTTTAATTTATAGGAAGTAAGGGAATGAGAAAGTGCCCCGATTATAGGTATGGCACTGGCGACACTTGCCTCAAAAAGAAAATTCACTTTATTTTCCCGAGCTAAATCTAAAATCTCATATCCCGCTTTGGCTATCACTTCTTTGTTGGCAGTAACCACGTGTTTTCCTGAGTTGAGCGCTTGCATAATCAAGCTTTTTGCCGGCTCAAAACCGCCTATGGTCTCTACTATGATATCAATTCCGGGGTCAGTAACTACCTCTTGGGCAGAGCTGGTAAAAATTTTATAAAGATTTTTGTCGAGAAGAATTTTATCCTTGTCTTTATCTGCTAATTTTTTTAATACTATTTTTTTTGGATATATCTTTTGCTCGATAAATTCTTTATTTTCCTGCAAAATCTTAATAGTGCCCTGACCTACCGTACCCAATCCTAATATACCGATATTTATGGTTTCTTCTTTCATAATTATCTACCACCCTTTCAATTATAAAAAAATCTTTCGCCTTATTATGTTAAATATAAAGACGAAAGATTTTCGTGGTTCCACTTTATTTCCCCGAAGACAACGTGTTTTCAGGGCTCTCTTAATAGCTGTATGGGTCCTCTCCCGAAAGATTTACTCTTTTTATAAGATTCATCTTAGCCTCCGGGCTGGTCTTCGGTTAAAAAATTTCTACAGTAAAAAATGTTTAACTTACTCTTCCCGTCATCGGCCTATTATTAAATTTTCATAATTTTAGCACTCGAATTTAATTTTGTCAAAATTT
>CAYTVM010000397.1:0-1959 GCA_964441685.1 uncultured Atribacterota bacterium
AAAATTTGACAAAATTTATAAATGATGATAGAATTTCGAAAAATTGAATATGTCTACAGAAGTGTGTCTAGGGTTCCGTTTAATTCATTATTAGAGTCTGGACCAAGCGGTACAAGGTATCTAATCGATACTACACTTTTAGGATAAAAGCCTGAGAGATAGGTTCTGTTAATATTATCATTACCTATTTTTCAGGCTTATTTTATAAGTAAAAGTGTTTAATGCTTTAATTATATAAAGAAATAAAGAAAAATATTGATCTTAATGGATAATATGGAGAATGATGAATAATTTAAATTACGAAGATTATTTAAAAACATTAAACAAGATAAGTAGAGCTATAACTTCTGATCTTTACCTTGAGGATATATTAAAACTTATCGTAACCTTAACTGCAAATGTAATGAAAGCAAAGGTTTGCAACGTGTGGTTAATAGACGAAAAAAAACAAGAATTTAATATTAAAGCTACTCAATCGATGCATCAGGAATACCTGGATAAAAGAACGATAAAATTAAATGAAGGCATAGTAGGATTGGTAGCTAGAGAAAAAAAACCAAAGCTAATTTTTGATGTATTGAAAGAGGAATTATACAAAGAAAAAAAACTTGCCATGAAAGAAGGTTTGGTTTCTATGGTAAGCATCCCTATGATGGTAAAAGGTGAAATTATTGGCGTACTGAATGTTTATACAAATAAGCCTTATGAATTTACCAAAGCCGAGATTTCTCTTTTAAGTACCATTGCCAATCAGGCAGCAGTAGCTATTGAAAAAACTGAATTAATAGTGAGAACTAAAATAATTCAAGAAGAATTAGATACCAGAAAAAAAACAGAGAGAGCAAAAGGAATATTAATGGAAGAAAAGAATATAAGTGAGAGCGAGGCTTTTTCTTTAATTAGAAAATCTAGTATGAATAAGCGAATCTCTATGAAGGAGATTGCTGAAGCCATCATACTTTCTTATGAAATTCGGCAAATAAAATGAATGAATATATCCCAAATATAATATAAATCACACTATTATAAATTTTTGAATATTGGAGAAGTAGGTCTCTTAATTGTTATTTTATTAATATAATAGGAAGATAAAAGATAATTAAATATTTTAAGTTTCTACAAGGGAGTAAAATAAGCGGCAAAGAAGCCTAATTATTTCAACAAGGCCAAAGAAGTCCTTTTTTGACAATGTTTGTCTTAAGGGGGCTTCTTTTTTTTATAAGCAGACCTTCGCATTGAAGTAACCAAGAGAAAACAGGAGGTGGTATGGTTTTATTCTATTCTTAATATTAAATGTTAAATATTAAAATATTTATAGTAATCCAAGAAATTCTACAATTTAGGAGGGAAAATAACAATGACAAATCAAATAGATACTTTTAAAATGTTACAGATACAGTTTGAAAAAGATGTTAATCAAATAGATACTTTTGAAATAGCTCAGCTGCAGTTAGAAAAAGCTGCTTCTAAAATGAATTTGGATCCCAATATTTTAGCTCAATTTAAGGAACCAGAAAAGGTGTTGACGGTTTCTATCCCGGTAAAGATGGATAATGGAGTGGTGAAAGTATTTACCGGTTTTAGAGCACAATATAATACTGCTCGAGGACCAGCAAAAGGTGGAGTAAGATATCATCCTGATGTTAGTTTGGATGAAGTGAAAGCTCTTTCTGCCTGGATGACCTGGAAGTGTGCTGTTGCGGGAATTCCTTATGGTGGAGCCAAGGGAGGAGTAATTTGTAATCCAAAAGAAATGTCAGAGGGTGAGTTAGAAAGACTTTCTCGAAGATATATCTATGAAATTTCATCAATTATCGGTCCCAAAAAAGATATTCCTGCCCCCGATGTTTATACTACTCCTAAGATTATGGGTTGGTATATAGATACCTATAATAAACTTACTGGAGAAGCAAGTTTTTCCACCATAACCGGGAAGCCTTTAGAATTATGGGGTTCAGA
>CAYTVM010000398.1:0-1954 GCA_964441685.1 uncultured Atribacterota bacterium
ATTTCTTAACATTTCGTTTAAAGTTTGTAAAGGCATCACCCTACCTCCTTCGCTTAATATTAATTTTAATATGGATAAATTATAATTACTTACACCTTAAATCTTGTAACTTACATTTAAAAACTATAAAGATTATTCACTATGGGCAAAACACCGTCCAGTATATCTTACCAGCCTCTTATTTTCTTACTATATACTCGATACTATATACTATATACTGTTCACCCACATATTCTGTCTATCTCTTTATGGTACTTTTTATGTATCTCAAATCTCTTCATCTTCAAGGTTTCAGTCATTTCCCCGGCCTCCATGGTAAATTCATGAGGAAGCAAGGCGATTCCCATTACTGTTTCATAGGGCATAAATCCGTTTTCTTTGGAGATGAGTCTTTTCTGTTCTTTTTGGTATAAGGAAATGATTTTGGAGTGATTAATCAATTCATCAATATTTTTATATTCAATATTATTCTCTATAATATAAGCTTTTAGAGTTTCGAAATCGGGAACAATCAATACTCCCAAACGGGGCTTATCCTGTCCAACTATTATGGCCATATTAATATATTCGCTCTCTTTTAATTTATCTTCCAAGGGAAGAGGCTCAACATTCTCTCCTCCTCTTAAGACTATGGTGTCTTTTATCCTCCCCACAAGTTTAAGGTATTTTCCGTTATAAGTCTTTTTACCCAGATCTCCGGTGTTAAACCAATCATCTTTAATAATTTCTTTGGTTTTTTCCTCGCTTTTGTAGTAACCCTTCATTACCATGGCACCTTTGGTGAGGACAATACCCATTTCACCATTGGGTAATTCTTTATTATAATTGTCTTTATCAACAATCTTTATTTCTACTTCCGGAAGGGGAGGGCCGACGGTGAACATAATCCTATCTTTAGGATTTCTTGCCGTTAGAACCGGAGAAGTTTCGGTTAGCCCGTATCCTTCACACACTATGATTCCAACTGTATTAAAAAATACATCTATAGCCTCTAAAAGAGCTCCGCCTCCGCTGATAGCAAATCTTAATTCTCCTCCGGTTAATCCTCTAATCTTTTTAAAAACTAACTTATCAGCAAGTCTATATTTCCAACCCAATCTTTTCACTGTTCTTCTTGCCTGGTCCAATTCTTCAAGGGCATATTCAGCTCGATCAAATAAGGGTATAGTATTATTTAAAATCCCTTCTGCCTCTTTATATTTTTCTCCAAGGTTAACAGCCCAATTAAATATAATTTTTTGAAGCGAACTTCCTTTTCTAACATTATCCATGATTCCCTTATATACACTTTCCCAGACTCGGGGGACACTGCAAATGATAGTAGGTTTTTCATCTTTAAGATCCGGGAGAAGAACTTGTTTAAATGGTTTGCTGTAGGCAGTTGAAGCTCCTGTGCTTAGAGAGAGATATTCTGCTGTTCGTTCAAAGATATGCCAGGAAGGCAGAACTGATAGCCATCTGTCTTTTTCATTCAATTCTTGCGTTGGAGGGGTGACTCTTACATTGTGCATAAAATTGGAATTGGTAAGCATAACCCCTTTAGGGTCGGCAGTAGTTCCGGAAGTATAAATGATAGTAACCAGGTCTTCGGGCAGAGCGATTTTGTATAGCTCTGAAAACCTGGTATCTCCTTTGGTTAATAAATCCTCACCGATTTGGCTGATTTTATTAAAAGAAAAAATAGTGGGCAAATGATTTTTATTGTAATCTTTCTCTATTACCACCATTCTATTTAGCAGACTGTTTTGGATAAAATCAGCATCTTTTTTAGACTTTGTTTCCTTTAAAAGATGACTAATATTGTCCTGTAGATATTTTTTTAAAAAGCTATTTGCTTTTTCCGATACGAAGAAAATTTTATGTAGATTTCTTATCAAATAATGGATGGCTGTGAGAAATTTTTGGCTTATTTCTCCGTTTTCTTTAAAGGCAATCGGCGTAGTCCATTCCGGGG
>CAYTVM010000399.1:0-1946 GCA_964441685.1 uncultured Atribacterota bacterium
ATCGGAATCTATATCGTATTTATCAATATTGCCTTAGATTTAATTTTAGTTAGATATTTAGCCCATTCTGGTTTAGCATTAGCTACTTCAGTTGCAGCCATATTAAATCTGATTATTCTAATAAAAGTTTTGAAGGATAGGATTGGGGCCATTGAATTAAAATCACAAGCATTATTTTTGATGAAAATTGTTATATCTTCAATATTTTTAGGAATAATTTGTATTTTGATTAGTCATTATTTTAGTAGTATATTAGATTTAAATAATAAATATAATCAGATCATTCAAGTCATTGCCTCTATTTTGGGTGGAAGTGCAGCATATTTGATTAGTAGTTATATATTGGACGTGAAAGAAGTTAGAAGTTTAAAGCATAGTATAAAAAGAATCTTAAAGAGTGGAGATTAAATCATGTTAAAAGATTATCATTATAACATTCAAAATATCAGAAATTTTTCTATCATCGCTCATATTGATCACGGTAAATCAACCATAGCTGATAGATTATTAGAATATACCGGAACAATTTCAGAAAGAGAGAAAAGAGATCAGATATTGGACGATATGGATTTAGAAAGAGAAAAGGGGATAACTATTAAATCAAAAGCAGTCAGATTATATTATCACTCCAAGGATGGGAATGAATACATTTTAAACTTAATTGATACCCCCGGACATGTTGATTTTTCCTATGAGGTATCTCGTAGCCTTGCAGCATGTGAGGGTGCTTTGTTGATCGTCGATGCATCTCAAGGTGTTCAAGCACAAACTATAGCCAATATTAATTTAGCAATAAAAAGCAATTTGAAAATAATTCCGGTCATTAATAAAATAGATCTTACTACTGCAGATCCTGATAGAGTTATCCAGGAATTACAAAATATTTCAGAAATAAGGGAAGAGGAAATAATTTTAGCTAGTGCCAAGGAAGGAATTGGAACTTCCGATATTTTAGAAACAATAGTCAATAAAATTCCATCACCAAAGGGCAGTTCGAAAAAACCCTTAAGAGCACTTATATTTGATTCGGTTTATAATTCGTACAAAGGCACTATTGTTTATGTTAAGGTAGTAGATGGTATAATAAAACCGGGTATGTTTATTCAAACTATGGCGAATAATATCAAATATGAAGTGATGGAAATAGGAATATTTCGTCCTAAAATGCAGCCTATAAAAAAACTTAATGCCGGTGAAGTAGGGTATGTAATTGCAGGATTTAAAAATATTAAAGATACCCAAGTAGGAGATACCATTGTTGATGCTTCTAATCCTTCCCGAGAAAGCCTCCCCGGATATAAAAAAGTTACACCTTTGGTTTTTTGCAGTATCTATCCGGTTGATAATCAAGAATATGAAAATCTTAAGACAGCATTGGATAAGCTGAAATTAAATGATTCCTCTCTTTTTAGTGAAGCTGAAACATCGGAAGCTTTGGGTTTTGGTTTTAGGTGTGGGTTTTTAGGATTACTACATATGGAGATTATTCAGGAAAGATTGGAAAGGGAATATGACATAAATTTAATCGCAACCACACCAAGCGTCATGTATCAAGTAACTAAGAAAAATGGAGAAACTATAAAAATAAGCAATCCTTCCTCTTTCCCTCCAAAAAATGAAATAGAAAATATTAAAGAACCATACGTAAAAGTAAATATCATCACTCCCAGTAAGTGTATAGGCGGCATTATGGATTTAGTTCAGGAAAGAAGGGGAATCTTTAAAAATATGGAATATATCGACGAAAAGATAATAAGATTAGATTATGACCTGCCCTTGAATGAAATTATTTTAGATTTTTATGATAAATTGAAGTCAATAAGCAGTGGATATGCCTCCCTTGATTACGAACTTATAGGATATCAGCCTTCCGAACTGGCCAAAGTTGATATATTAGTCAATCATCAGTTAGTGGATGCTCTATCTTTTGTCGTGCATAAAGATAA
>CAYTVM010000400.1:0-1933 GCA_964441685.1 uncultured Atribacterota bacterium
TTCTTCTCCGTAGGCTTGCCCGGTACCTATGGCTGGAACTTCTAATTTATTTTCTATTATTATGTTAATAACATCATCTACTTTTAAATCTTTAGGATTTCTAATTGCTAATTCTGTACCATCAAAACCTAAGCCTGCCACTTTCTTAACACTCTTTTCAAAATCTTCTTTAAAGGCTAAAGCTGAAAATTTGGTAGGCTGAATAGAAACTACTATACTTTTCTTCATTATTAAATGCTCCTATTGTATGGGGTCAACCTTTAATAGGCTGACCCCTATCTTTTTTTCTATGCACTCTCCGCTATTTCTGTATCTGCCCGATATATGGCAACTCAAATACAGATTTCCAGCCCTTACTCATCGGCTCTCTTAAGAAAGGTTCCATATCTTTGGGGTCACGTAAGCTGATTTTTTCTACCGGTGGTAATTTACCTGCCGGATAGGTCTCCATAACCTCATCATGAACCAAAGTTAAGTATCTGAGAATCGCGGCAATAGGACGTTTTGCTTTCTCGGCACTCGCCCTGGTCGGATAACCTACGACTCCTTCCGGAACAGCCGATCTTTCAATGGCAGACTGACCTTCCCCTTGCTGCCAACCTTGAGGTCGATGATAAGGATCAACCGAGGTATCAAAATGACCTCCGGGCAATAATGAATCACCCTCTGTGTCTACTGCATACTTCATATCCAACATCTCAGGGAAGAGTAATTGAGCAACCGATGCCTCTGCCTCATCAGCATGGATAAAATCAGTAGTTAAACTATCTTTACGGTCAATAGGAATAAAGAATTCTCTAATTGCCCGATGCCAATCAATGACTCTTATAATCGCGGGTAATTGGTAACGCTTGAAGAATTCCTGAAGTGCAGATTCTAATATCCATAATTGTCCATGATTATTCACCCACATCTGCTTACGAAAACCATCATTCCAGAGTCCATACATCACATTAATTATGGTCTCTCTTACTACATCTTCGGGCATAATAATGGTTCCGGCCATGCCACAATGATGATAAGGATGACCTCCATAGTTCAAAGGAGGTAAAGCCAAACTACAACCCACTCCATCTCTATTTTTAATATAACGGCGTACTCCTTCACAAATCTGAGTGCTCATAAAAGTATCCAGACCGGCGTTAGCATAATCACCATGACATTCAGTACATCCCACCGGCACAAAGACGAAATCGTTTTTACGCCTGTTTTCAATAACGTGCATGCGGGGAGTAGTTTGAATATAACTACCTGCCTTTCCTAATTCTGAAGCAGAAGGGATTTTATATTCTTTAAGTACTTCTTCAATTTTACTCATCGGTGCATCAAATAATTCTTTTTTTAATCGGCCTACCTGGCTATTTTCAAACACTATCTGAGGATAATCAGTAGTTAGCCATTTTTCATTTTTCTTATCAGACATTTTCAATTCCTCCTTTTTATTAAATTATTTGAACTCACAAGTAATTTTACATTCTGTTCTATTAGTCCTCAATAAGACTATATTTTCCGGCACTTTATCTAAGGTTATCTTTTTGGTAATCAATGGAGTCATGTCCATCCCGGAAGCCATTGAACTGATAACTCTGGGGAATGTTCCATGACCAGAATGGCCTTGTGAACCAACAATAGAAGCCCTTCGTACCTGGAAAACTTCTCCGGTTACCGGAATCTTTTTATCAGCGCGAGCTACAATGACTACTGTACTGTTAATCATCTTACCTTCCCAGATGGCTTGTTCAATATCTGCCCAGACTTTATCAGGTAAACCGGTTGCCTCTAAGTACAATTTAGCTCCCAGGCCACCGGTTATATCCAACACTCTCTCGGAAAAATTTTCTTTAAGTGGATTAATGATATGGTCTGCCCCCATTAACTTGCCTAATTTTGCTCTTGATTCAGAAGGTTCAGAGAGAATAACATTTGAAGCTCC